>JASHTQ010000671.1 GCA_030040475.1 Streptosporangiaceae bacterium | reverse complement strand
GGCCAGGTCGGCCGCCAGCGGCGCGGCCGCCACGCCTTCCGCGGCGGCGGTCCTGGCGACCGCCGCGGCCACCGCGACCGACGTCTCGCGCAGGTCGGCCACGCACGGCAGCAGCGGAGCGCCGGGGCGGGAGATGTCCACCATGTCCGCGACCGCGCGGGCGGCCGCGAGCAGCATCCCGTCGGTGACCCGCCGCGCCCGGGCGGCGATCACCCCGAGGCCGAGGCCGGGAAAGACCAGCGCGTTGTTGGCCTGCCCAATCTCGTAGCAGACGCCGCCGTATGCGACCGGGCCGAACGGGCTCCCGGTGGCGACAAGCGCCCGGCCCCCGGTCCAGCCGATCAGGTCGACCGGCGTCGCCTCGCTCAACGCGGTCGGATTGGACATCGCCAGTATCACCGGCCGTCCGGTGTGCGCCGCCATGTCGCGGACGATCGCCTCGGTGAAGGCCCGGGCCTGCCCGGAGGTCCCGATCAGCACCGTGGGCTGCACCCGGGCAACCACCTCGGCCAGGCCGATGACGCCGGATGCGCCGCGCCAGCCCGCCACCTCCGCCGCGTCGCGGGCGTACCTGCGCTGCGCGTCGCTGAGCGCGGGCATGTCCCGGGTGAGCAGTCCCGGCCGGTCGACGGCCCACAGCCGGAGCCTGGCTTCGGCCTCGGGCACCCCGTCGGCCGCCATCGCCGCGGTCAGCTGGTCGGCGATGCCCGCCCCGGCCGTCCCCATCCCGAAGATCACGATCCGGTGGCCGGCCAGCGCAATCCCGGTCGCCCGAGTCGCGCCGAGCACGGCGGCGAGGTTGACCGCGCCGGTGCCCTGGATGTCGTCGTTGAACGTCAGCCGGTCGTCCCGGTACCGTTCCAGCACCCGCCTGGCGTTCGCGACGCCGAGATCCTCCCAGTGCAGCATGGCCACGGGAAACAGCTTGCCGACCACGCGGACGAACTCGTCGAGGAACGCGTCGTACTGCGCCGCGGGCACGCGGGGGTGGCGGTTGCCGATGTAGAGCGGGTCGGCGAGCAGGCTCTGCCTGTCGGTCCCGACGTCCAGCATGACCGGGATCGTGCGGGCCGGATCGATCCCGCCCGCCGCGGTGTACACGGCCAGTTTTCCCACCGCGATGCCGATCCCGCCGACCCCCCAGTCCCCGATGCCGAGGATGGCGCCCGCGTCGGTCGCCACCACCAGGTCGACGTCGTCGGGCCCGAGATCGAAGTCGAGCAGCGAGGCCTCGATCAGTTCCGGGTGGTCCACCGACAGGTAGATCCCGCGGGGACGCCGGTACTCGTGGCTGTAGCGCTCGATCGCCCGCCCGACCGTCGGCGTGTACACGATCGGCAGCATCTCCGGGAGGTGGTCGGTCAGCAGCCGGTAGAACAAGACCTCGTTGCGGTCGTGCAGGGCGTTCAGCGCGACGTTGCGCTCCAGGTCGTCGGGCTGGTGCCGATACTGCGCGAGAACGCGCGCGACCTGGTCCTCGAGGGTGAAATGGGCCGGCGGGACCAGCCCGGTCAGCCCGAGGTCCTGGCGCTCGTCGTCGTCGAATGCCGTCCCCTTGTTGATCCGCGGGTCGGCCAGTACCTGCCGGCCGCGCAGCGTCGTCCGCCACGCCCCGTGCTCATCCCGCCACACCGTCCGCATCTCATCCCTCCAGTCACCATGATGGTCCGGGCCCGTCGGATAGTGAAGCCGCTCGCACAGCGCGCCTGAACTGGGATTACCGCCCGCGGGCGCAGAACGCGGCCCGACGCCAACGCCGCTCACCCCAGAACTCCCATGAACCCCTCTCTCAACATCAGCCCCCACCCACTCGATGTGGATGCCACCACCATGTAGCTAGAGCTACCTGGCCATCGCCGCGGCGCTGCGGCACTTCTAGGAGCCAGCCGGCGTGGAAGTGATACCACCTCCCGTTCGGTCAAAAATATGTATGCCGAACGGGCGGTGGTTTTACGGTCCGCATTCGTCCGATGGCCAGGGTGCTCAGCCGGCGGCGCGGGCCGCTTCGATGCTGACGCCGGTCACGGCGCCGGAGTATGGGGCGAGCTTCATTGGTCTTCCCTCCTCGGGGAGCGGGCCCGGGACACTGCGACGGTAGGAGCGCCCGCGCCGTCGCCGCTTGGGTCAAACGACTGAACGGCGGGCGCTCTCGTACGCTTTGGCCAGGAGGGTTTGCACGCGTACGGAGGTGAGGGGTTGGCGACGACCCGCCCTGGCCCGGTCGGCGGCCTCGGCCCGGCCTCGCCGTTGCTTGTCGGCCGGGACGCCGAGCTCGCGCAGCTGCGGGCGGCCGTGGACGGCGTGGCCGAGCGCGGCGGCACGGTGCGGATCGCGGGAAATCCGGGGGTGGGCAAGAGCGCCCTGCTGCGCGCCGGGATCGAGCTGGCGGCCGACCGCGGGTACACCGCGCTCAGCGTGCGCGCCGCCGAGGGCGAGTCCCACCTGACGTTCGCGGCCCTCTACCAGCTGCTGCGTCCGCTCCTGGGCCGGATCGCCGAACTGCCCGCCGGGCATCGTGCCGCCCTGAACGGCGCCTTCGGGCTGACCGAACCGGGCGCCGCCCCCGACAACCAGTTCTTCATCGCGCTGGCGGCGCTCGAGCTGATCGCGGACGCCGCCGCGCAGACCCCGGTCTTCATCGGCGTCGACGACCTGTCGTGGCTCGACGATGCCAGCCGCGATGCCATCGAGTTCATCTCGCGGCGGATCACCGACGAGCAGATCGTGATGGTCACCACCTGCCGGCTGAACCGGCCGCCGGAAAGCACCTTCGGCTCCCTCCTGCTCTGGCTCGACGCCCTCGGCCCCGAGGCCTCGCGGGAGCTGCTGCGGCACGAGGCGCCGGAGCTGCCGGAGGCCGACGAGGCCCGGGTGCTCGAGGCGGCCGCGGGCAACCCGCTTGCCCTGCTGGAGCTCGCGAAGGTCGTCGGCCGGACGGGCGAGTCGTCGGTGTTCGCGTCGATCCCGCTCACCCAGCGGCTGGAACGAGCGTTCGCGATCCGGCTCGACGACCTGCGACCGCCGGCCCGGACCGCCTTGCTTGTCGCCGCGCTGCAGGACAGCGACCGGCTGTCGGAGACCTACGCCGCGCTGGCCAGGCTCACCGGCGAGCAGGACGCCGGGGCGGACCTGAACGAGGTCGCGCGCCTTGGCATGCTGGTCATCGACGGCCCCGCGTTCCGCTTCCGCCATCCGCTGGTCCGTTCGGCGATCACCCAGTCGGCGACGCCGGGCGAGCGAAGAGCCGTCCACGACGCGCTCGCCGCGACGCTCGGCGCCGATCCCGATCGCGCCGTCTGGCACCGCGCGCTTGCGGCGCCCGGCCCGCAGGAGTCCCTGGCGGCAGAGCTTGACGCGGGCGCCGACCGGGCCGCGGCGCGCGGCGCTCCGGGTCTGGCGGAGGAATGGCTGCGGCGGGCCGCCGAACTATCCGCCGACGACCGCCGCCGGGGCCACCGGCTGCTCCGCGCGGCCGAACTCGCCTTCGAGCTCGGCCACCACGAGGCGGTCTCCGAGCTGATGTCGCAGGCCCGCGCGCTCACGCTGGATCCGGCCGACCACGCCCGCCTGGCCGGGCTCGACGGCGCGTTCGACGACGGGATCCCCGGCGACGGGGACACCATCGGCCGGCTGGTCCGGGCGGCGGACCGGGCCCGCCGGGGCGGCGACCAGGGCCTCGCCGCGTCGCTGCTGCTCGGCGCCTGCAACTCGGCCTACTGGGGCGCGGCGGGCGAGGACCTGCGGTCGCTGATCAGGGCCGGCATCGAGGCGCTCAGCCTGGATGCCGCCGACCCGCGGGTGATGGCGCTGTACGCCGAGATCGACCCGTTCGTCCAGGGGGCGCGGCTGGTCGGGCAGCTCACGCAGTGGGCGCAGCGGGAGGTCACCGACGTCGCCCTGCTCGGCGCGCTGGCCCGGACGGGGTTTATCGCCGGCGACTTCGAGCGTGGCCTGGGCTTCGCGACGCGGGCGTCGGACCTGCTCCGCCGCCAGGGCCGCGTGGCCCTGCTCGCCCAGACGCTGGTGCTCGAGGCCTTCGCCGCGCTGTACCTGGGCCGGTGGGACGTCACGCTGGCGGCGTGCGACGAGGCGTTCCGGTTCGGTTTCGAGACCCGCCAGCCGCTGTGGGCCGCGTGCGGCAGGCTGGGTCAGGGCAATCTCGCCGCGCTGCGCGGTGACGCCGCCGGCGCCCTGGACATCGCGGCCGAGGTCGAGGCCGACGCGGTGAAGGCGGGCAACCGGGCGCTGCTCAACGGGGTTCAGCTCGGCAGGGGGCTGGCCGCGCTCGGCGACGGCCGGCCGGGCGACGCGTTCGACGAGTTCGCCCGCATGGCCGATCCCAACGACATCGCCTACCAGTATCCGCAGTGCGCGTGGGCCGTCGACTACCTGGCCGAGGCGGCCGCGCTGAGCGGGCGCGGCGCCGAGGCGCTCGAGCCGCTGCGGCGGATCGGCGAACTGGCCGGCGGCACGACCGCGTCCGGGGTGGTGCGGGCGCTCGCCTACGCCCGCGCCGTGCTGGCCGCCGAGGACCGGGCGCAGGACCTGTTCGAGGAGGCCATCGGGCTCAAGGCCGGCGCCCCGCCGTGGTACTGCGCCCGGGTCGACCTGGCGTACGGATCGTGGCTGCGCCGCCGGCGGCGGGTCGCCGAGTCACGCCGGCCGCTGGAGGCCGCGCAGCCGGTCTTCGACGCGCTCGGCGCCGCCGCCTGGTCGGCGCGGGCCGTGCAGGAACTCGCCGCCACCGGCCGGCGAGCCCGCCAGCACGAGGCCGACGCCTGGTCCAAGCTGTCGGCGCAGGAGCTGCAGGTCGTCCGGCTGGCCGCGCAGGGGCTGTCCAACAGGGAGATCGGCGCCCGGCTGTACCTGTCGCACCGCACGGTGGGCTCCCACCTCTACCGCGCGTTCCCCAAGCTCGGCGTCCGGTCGAGGTCGGAGCTGCACCTGGCCCTCGACGGGGCCACCGTCCCGTAGTCCCCGCCGTAACCAGGGACGTTCTGCCCGAGCACGCGCCGTGAGCCCGTTGCGGCCACCGCCATTCCCGCTGCCGGATCAGGGGTTGACAGTTCTTGACCGACCGTATTATTTTTTGACCATGCGGTCAGAAACCAGTCCGAGCGGTCAGCAGCGGGACCGGACCTTCATCGAGACCGCACGCCGGGCGCAGATCGTGGCGGCCGCGGTCGACACCATCGCCGAGCTGGGCTACGGACAGGCCTCCCTGGCCCGCATCGCCGAGAGAGCCGGCACCAGCAAGGGCGTGATCGTCTACCACTTCGGCGGCAAGGACGACCTCGTCAGGGAACTGGTCGCCGAGCTGTCCGCCAAGGGCCGGGCCTGGATGGGCCCCCGGCTCGAGGCCGAGTCCACCGGCGCGGGCATGCTCAGGACCTACGTCGACGCCAACATGTCCTTCATCCGCGAGAACCGCGGCCACGTCGCGGCGGTGGTCGAGATCGCGCTCAACGCCCGCGGCGCGGACGGCAGCCCGCTGTACGACATGTCCGTCCGGGAGCAAGGGGCCGAAGCGCTCCGGCAGATCCTCGCCTGCTTCCAGGGCGCCGGCGAGTTCCGGGCCGACTTCGACCCGGCGGTGATGGCGATGGCCATCCGCGCCAGCCTCGACGCCGTGCCGGCCCGGCTCGCCCGCGATCCCGGACTCGACCTCGACCACTACGGCCGCGAGCTGGCGGACCTGTTCCAGATCGCCATCCGGCCCGGGGGACGCCACCCTGCGGGCACGGCACCCAGCCAGCAGCAAGGGGCGCGGACATGACGCCCCGGATACCCCCTCGCACAGTGCGATCACCACAGTGCGATCACCACAGTGCGATCACCACAAGGAGGAACCATGTTCCGGTCTTTCCCGAGCCGGCTCGCCGGGGCCGTGGCCGCGGTCACCGTCGGCCTGCTGGCCTTCGCCGCCTTCATCCCGGCCGCGGTCGCGCAGCAAACCCAGGCCACCGTCCGCCACGCGGCCGCCGGCGGCGGCCTGGCCGGCTGGCAGATCACGCTGATCGGCCTCGGCGTCCCGGCGGCCTTGGCCGTCGCCACCGTCCTGGTGCGGCGGGCACAGGCCGGCCACCGGGCACGGCCGACCGGCTTACAGGCCCTTGTCGGCGAGCCAGGACAGGCACGACTTGGCGACGTCGCCCCAGCCGGCGTCGATCGTCAGCGAATGACCCCGGTCGGCGAATTCCAGCAGTTCGGTGTCGGCCGGGGAGTAGCGGTACTGCTTCAGCGTCGCCTTCGTGATCGCCTCGGGCACGGTGTGATCCTGGCCGCCCATGATGAGCAGCAGCGGGCCGCGGCTCGGGTTCCGCGTGTCCACCGTGGCGGGGGAGTGCAGCGAGAAGTTGGCCGCCGCCGCCTCGAACAGCGGCTTGCCGGGCGCGGGCACCACCCACCGCTCGTAGAGCGCGTCCGACTCCCCGCCGGTCAGCGTGTTCCCGAAGCTGTAGCGGAACTCCTCGGCGGTGAGCATGACGGAGCGATGCCGGTTGGCGGGGTTCTTGAAGACCGGCAGCGTCGACCGCAGCGACGACAGCGGGAGCGGCAGGACCCCCTTGATCTGCGCCGCGTCGATCGCGATCGCCGCGGCGGCCCGGTCCTGCCCGAGCAGCTTCTCCGCGATCATCCCGCCGAACGAATGGCCGATCAGCACCGGGCTCGCGGGCAGGTCGGCGATGATCTCGGCGTAGTGGCCGACCACGTCGTCGATTCCCTTGTCGGCGACCGAATCCGGGTTGGCCCTGGCAAGCTCGACCGTCTCCTGGTCCCCCGGCCAGCCGGGGGAAAGGACGCGGTAGCCGGCCTGCTCGAACACGGACTCCCACGCCTGCCAGGAGCTCGTGTGCAGCCACAGGCCGTGGATGAACACCACGGGATGACTCTTGTCAGGCATCTGACCTGGCCTTTCGCTGGTTAATGGACTACAAGGTGGGGATGAGGCCGCCGTCGACGGTGATCGCGGCGCCGGTGACGTCGGCGGTGCGGTCGCCGGCCGCCGCCAGCTCCTCAAGCCTGGCGGACGCTGTCCGGCAGGTACCCGATCTGCTTCAAGATCCCGAACTGATCCTGGAGCGTCAGGATCTCGGTGACCTTGCCGCCGCTGAAGTGCCAGATCGCCTGGTCGCGCACCTCGACGGGCTTGCCGGTCGGCGGCACGCCGCCGTACGTGCCGGTGTGCGTCCCGCGCCAGATCAGGCTCACGGCGATCTTGTCTCCGGCGCCGAACATGTCCACGATCTGCGTGGTCACGTCGGGGAAGCCCGCCAGCCGCTCGCGGATCCGGCCGACCGGCCCGGCCACCCCGACGTGGACGCCGTTGGTCCGCAGGTCCTCGCCGAAGATCTCGTCGGCCATCGCGAGGTTCCCCGTCCATCCCTCGGTGAACCACCGTTCGGCCAGCTGCATGTACCGCTCGCTGGCGTCCACCTCGGCCGGGCTCGTCATGACCTCTCCTCCTGCTCGCGCGCTCTACGCGTCCAGGCTCGCGGGCGGCCGGCCGCCCGCGCTTGGGTCATTTGACTGAATTCCGCCGATCCTGAGCCCGCCTGCCGGACGCTTACCCGGCCGGCGCCGCGCAGGTCTCGGCGGCGGTCTTGATGAGCCCGGCCACCTCGTCGGGGTGGGAGACCATCGCGACGTGGCTGGAGGCGACCTCGACCGTGGTGGCGCCCATCCGGCTGGCGAACAGGCGCTCGGCGTCGGGCGGGATCGCCTCGTCTTCGGTGGCGACCAGGTACCAGGTCGGCAGCGACTTCCAGGCCGGCTTGCCCATCACGACGGTGTAGACGGCACCGGCGAGCGGCTGCTGGACGGCGTACATCACCGTGGCCGCAACCGGGTCGACGTCGGCCGCGAAGTGGTTCACGAAGTCGTCCTCGGACAGCCAGCCGAAGCCGTGCGCGTCGGTGAACATGTGCTCAGCGGCCGGCGGCGGCGGCCCCTGGGACAGCAGCGCACCCAGTGACTCGCCCTCGTCGAGCCCGAACGCCGCGATGTACACCAGGCCGGCGACGTTCGCCGTCTCGCTGCCCAGCGAGGTGATGATGTGGCCGCCGTAGGAGTGCCCGACCACCACGGCCGGGCCGTCCTGGAGGTCAAGCACCTGCCGCAGCCGCGCCACGTCGTCGGCCACCGTGGTCAGCGGGAACTGGGGGGCGGTCACGTGGTAGCCGTCGGCCTGCAGGCGCTCGATGACGCCGCTCCAGCACGAGCCGTCGGCCCAGGCGCCGTGCACGAGGACGATGCTGGGTCGGTCATCCATCTCGCTGCCTCCTCTCCCGGCTGACCGGCTCAGGCCCCGTCCCCGTCCGCGTCCCCGGACCCCGCCGCTGCCCGCAGGCTGGCGATCTGCGCGCGGGCGGCGAGGACGAGCTCCTCGTTGGTGTTCGCGTGACCGGCGAGGCCCCAGCCGCCGTCGGGCGCCTCGGTGAGCAGCACCCAGGTCCGGGCGGGCAGCGTCGAGTCGCCCGCGGCGTCGGCGGCGATGGCGGTGAACCGTTCCACCACGGCGAGCTGCTTGTCGCGGTCGAGCGCGGCGTGGTTGGTGAGGACCTGGATCCGCACGTAGTTGCTGTCGCCGTCCACGTTGGACAGGTCCCCGTCCGGGAGGTCGTGCACGAACGCCGCGGTGTTCTGCCGGAACATCGGGATGTCCGGGACCTTCTCGATGACCATCAGCGCGCCCGCCAGGTCGGCGGCGAGCTTGTGCTTGTCGGCGAACGTCCCGGCGGTCGCGTAGACGTCGATCATGGGCATGGCGGTCCTCCATCGGGCTGCTGTCGTCAGATGCCGGGAGCGTACGGCGCCAGACCGGTTCCCGCGTCAGTCAGGTGACTAGTCGGCCAGCATCCCGGCCTCGGCGACCACCGCGCCGAGCTCGGCGCGAGAGGTGATCCCGAGCTTGGGGAACATCCGGTACAGGTGGTAGCCGACCGTCCGGTGCGACACCTGCAGGCGCTCGCCGATCTCGCGGTTGGACAGCCCCGCGAGCACCATCCGCGCGATCCGCTGCTCCTGGGCCGTGAGCTGGCCGAACCGCCCGGGCTGCGGGGCAAGCGGCCGGGCGCGGGCCCCGGAGGCGCGCAGTTCGGCGTCGGCGCGGTCCCGCCAGGCGCGGGCGCCGATCGCGTCGAGGATGTCGCGGGCGGCCCGCAGCTGCCGCCGCGATTGCGCGGGCTGGCGGTGGCGGCGCAGCCAGCTGCCGTACTCGAGCCTGAGCCTGGCGTGGTAGAACGGCCACTGCCGCAGGTCGCCGGCCAGCGCCCGGTCGAACAGCGGCCCGGCGCCGGAGTCATCGGCGAGCATGACCGCCGCGAACGTGAGGCTGACCGCCATCAGCGGCCCTGGCTCCCCGGTCGCCGACGCGGTGAGCTCGGCGATCAGCGCGCGGGCCTGCTCGCGGTGGCCGCCATGCGCCGCCGCGTCGGCCAGGTCGCCGAGGTGGTACATCCGCATGACGTAGTGGAACGCCCCGTCGCCCGGATCGTAGAGCCGCATCAGGTGCTGATACGCCTCGTCGTAGTCGCGCCGCCCGAGCGCCGCGATGCCGCGGCCGATCGCCGCGGCGGTGGCGCCCGTCACCAGGACCTGCTCGGCCTCGCTGGCCAGCCGTTCGGCCTCCGCGTCGTCGCCGCGCATCGCGGCCACCACCGACGCGCACGACTTGACGAGCGCCACCCGCTGGTGCTGGCCGGTCTGCGCCGAGATCCGCTCGCACTCCGCGTACTCGGCGCTGGCCTGCTGCCAGTGGCCGGTGTAGATCGCGCTGGCCGCGTCGTTGTACAGCGCCCGGACCAGCAGGCCGAGCCGGCCCTGCGCGCGAAGCCGCGGGATCACCGCCGCGAGCAGCGCCCGCGACTGCCCGAACGCCCCGAGCACCGTGGCGGCCTGGCCGAGGTAGCCGAGCTGGCCCGGGTCCAGGCCGGTATCGCCGCCGACCAGCCGGGCCAGGCGATCGCGGACGAGCGGGCCGTGGATGTCCGGGGTGGCGTAGGCCAGCACCGAAAGCAGCACCGGGTGCAGCGGATCGGCGGCAAGCTCCAGCGCGGTATCGGAGATGAGCAGCCGTGTCCCCAGGTCCGGGGTGCCCTGCCAGCCCCGCCGCGCCGCGCTCATCAGCAGGTCCATGGCGAGGTCGAGCTGCCCGTCCGCCGCGACCTTGCGGGCCAGCTCGGCCAGGTACCTGATCCGCTCGCCGTCCTGCGTGCGGTCGCTCCTGACGTCCTCCTCGAGCTGCGCCAGCCGCGCCCGGTCGGCCAGGTCAAGCGCCGTCCTGTCGACGTTTTCCGCGAGCCGGTCGACCAGCACCGGCCGGCCGAGCTCCCAGGCCAGCTGCGCGGCCCGCAGCAGCCTGCCGTTGCGCGCCGCCGGATCGGCGCTGAGCTCGACGGCGCGCTCCAGCGCGGTGATCGCCACGCTGATGGCGGCGCGCCGCTCGGCCCGTGACGCGGCGTCGTCCAGCTCGGCGGCCACGTTCTCGTCCGGCCCGGTGCTCGCGGCTGCCCGGTGCCAGGCCTGCCGGTCGGGGTCGCCGTCCAGGACCGCGGCGAGCGCCCGGTGGGCGGACGTGATCTGGTCGAGGCCCGCCCGGTGCTCGATCGCCGAGCGGACCAGCGGATGCCGGAACCACACGCCGGCCGGGCCGGCGTCGACAAGCCGCGCGGCGATCGCGGGCGTCACCGCGGCGGTGCTGACCGCCTCGCCGCACAGCAACCCGGCCGCCGCCAGCGTCTCGCCCAGCGTGCCGCCCTCGTCCAGGGCGGCGACGAGCAGGACGGTCCTGGTCTGCTCGGGGAGTTCGGTCCACCGGGCCGCGAACGCCTTCTCGATGCGGTCGGTCACCGGGACGGCGCCCGGGCTGGCCGGAGCCCTCGCGGCCGGGTCCGCGCGGAGCGCGTGCCTGGACAGCTCGCAGAGGGCGAGCGGGTTGCCGAGCGAGACGTCGAGGATCTCGCCGCGCGCCGCGGCGGCGAGCCCCGGCGCGACGGCGTCGAGCAACCGAGCCGCCGCCTCCGCGCCGAGCCCGTCAAGCCGCAGTTCGGGGAACCCGGCCTCGAGCAGCGGGAAGGCGTAGCCGTCCCGGGCGGTGGCCAGCAGGACGATCGGGGCGCTGTCCACCCGCCGCCCGAGGAACGCCAGGACGTCGCAGCTGGGCGGGTCGATCCAGTGCGCGTCGTCGGCGAGCACGAGCAGCGGCCGGCCGGCCGCTGCGGCGGTCAGCAGGTCGGTGACCGCCAGGGCGACGAGGAACCGGTCAGGGACGGGATCGGCGCCCTGCCCGAACGCGGACAGCAGCGCGTCCCGTTGCGGCCCGTCCAGATCGCCGATGCCGGCCCGCAGCGGACGCAGCAGCTGGTGCAGGCCGGCGTACGGCAGCCGGGACTCGGCGGGTACCCCGGTCGTGGCGAGCACGGTCAGCCCCTGCCGGATCGCGAACCGCCGCGCGAGCCCGGCCAGCGTCGACTTGCCGATGCCGGGGTCGCCGATCACGACAAGCGCGCCGCCGCGCTGCGGCGCGCCCGCGACGAGATCCCGGATCACCCGCCGCTCGCGCTCGCGCCCCAGGAACATCCCGTGCCCTCGCTGCCTCGCCCTGTCCGGAGCCAATACCCCATGATCGGGCCGCGCGGCCCGCGGCTCCATCACCTGTATGAGTGATGTCTTTCCGCGGCTTCCCGGTTACCGCGGTGGATCGGTGCTAGCCGCGGAGGGCGTCGCGGCAGATCACCAGCGCGCGCTGCACGTCCGCCGGGCCGATGCCGTGGTGGGTGACGAAGCGGACCAGGTCCGCGCCCATCGCCCCGCCGAGCAGCCCGTCGCGGGAGCACGCGGCGAGGAAGCCGGCCGCGCCGGCCTTCTTCAGCCGGAAGTACACCAGGTTCGTCTGCACCCGGCTGAGGTCGCAGTCGATCCCCGGCAGCCCGGCCAGCCCCTCGGCGAGCACGCGGGCGTTCGCGTGGTCGTCGGCAAGCCGGTCCACCATCGACTCAAGCGCCACCAGCCCGGCGGCCGCGAGCACCCCGGCCTGCCGCATCCCGCCGCCCAGCATCTTGCGCCACCGGCGCGCCTCCCGGATCTTCCCCTCCGGCCCGCACAGCAGGCTCCCCACCGGGCAGCACAACCCCTTCGACAGGCAGAACGACACCGTATCCGCGCACTCCGCAAGCACCGCGACGTCCGTCCCGGTGGCAACCGCGGCGTTGAAGATCCGCGCCCCGTCGACGTGCACCGCCAGCCCGGCCGACCGGGCCGCCTCGGCCACGCCGCGCAGGTCCGCCGGCGGCCACGCCACGCCGCCGTGCCAGTTGTGGGTGTTCTCCACCGTGACCGCCGCCGACAGCGGCTGGTGGTCATCGTCGCTGGGCCGGATCGCGGCCAGGACCTGCGCGGGCGACAGGATGCCCCGCTCCGTCGGCACCTGCCTGAGCTGGACACCGCCGACCACCGCCGCGCCCGCCGCCTCGTTCAGGAACAGGTGCGAGTCGGCATCCGCGATGACCTCCTGCCCGGATCGCGCGTTGACAAGCACGCCGAGCAGGTTTCCCATCGTCCCGCTGGGCACGAACAGCGCGGCCTGCTTGCCCAGCCGCGCCGCCGCCGTCTCCTCCAGCCGGTTCACCGTCGGATCGTCGCCGAACACGTCGTCGCCAAGCGGCGCGCTGGCCATCGCCCGCAGCATCGGCGCGGTCGGCAGCGTCACCGTGTCGGACCGAAGGTCAATCGCGCTCACTGTCACCTGGCATTCCTCGATGTAGCGCCGGCGCCGCCGGCGATCTTCAGCACCTGTATTCCGAACGGCGACAACGTGACGCCCTCGACGACCTCGTCGTCGTTCAGCTCGGTGAGTCCGCCGCCGCCGGGCAGCACCGGCTTGACGGCGATCGGCCCGGCGCCGTGACTGGCCAGCACGGCGAACAGGGTGCCGTCGTCGCGGACCAGGGTGTCACAGGCGACCCTGGGGTCATCGACGGTCACCGCCCGGCGTACCCCGGCGTGCGTGGCCAGCGCGCCGTAGAGGGTCACGGCGTCGTCGGGGTTGACCCGCGGCGTGAGCGCGGCCATGTACTCGATCGGGTAGGTGCACAGGATCAGCGAGCCGCGGCCGGTGCGGCGTTGCAGCAGCGCGGGCCTGCCGCGGGCGTCGGTGGCGATGACCTCGGCCTGCGCCGGCTCGACCGGGAGGAAGGCCCGGCTGTGCCGGTTGCCCGCGACGGCGAAGGACAGCGTGCGGCCGGCCGGCAGGCCGCCGAAGTCCCGGTGCAGCCTCAGCGCCACCACCTCGTCCTCGATCGGGTTTGCCAGCCCCGCGTCGAGCTGGTGGCGGACGCCGAAGGTCGCGTCGAGCCGCCCGTACGACGGCCCCCGGTGCCATTGCGTGGCCCCGGCGCAGTAGGACAGGTACACGCAGGCGCCGGCCGCGGCGAGCCGCTCGAGCGCCGCGGCGGTGGGCGCAAGCAGCTGCTTGACCGAGGGCGCGAGGTAGAGCCGGGCGCCGTCGCCGATCCCGCCGCTCTCCCGGGCCGGGGCCGGCGCCAGGTCGGCCAGCCGGGCGGAGACGTAGGCCTGGGCCAGGGTCCGCGCGATGTGCGCGCCGTCGGCCGGATCGGTGAACGGGTATCTGGTGTCCAGGTACGCCGGCACGATCAGGGCGGTGTCCGTATCGGCTCGTGTGCAGCGCTCGGCGCCGATCGCGCGGAGCGTGGCCGCGAAGGCCTGCATCTCGCCCAGGGTCGGCTTGGCCGCGCCGGCCGCATCGGTGAGGCCGAAGCGCTGTTCGAAGGCGTGATGCAGGTAAGGTTCCTGCCCCGGCAGGTCGTAATCGGTGTTGTTCCAGGCGATCCAGCCGGTGGCGCCGGCCAGCAGGCTGTGGTGCAGGACGTGCCGGTAGTAGCGGGCCGCGCTCGGCCCGGAGGCGAAGTCGGAGCTGACGCCGAACTCCTCGAGCACCACGGGTTTGCCGAACGTCCCGGCCAGCTCGCACTGCCAGGCGGCCGCGTAGTGCTGCCTGACCTGATCGTCGCCGACCGGGTAGGCGTGCGGGCCGAGGAAGTCGCACAGCCGCGCCATGTCGGCCAGCCGGAACCCGTTGTCGCGGCCGCTGGTCTCGACCCCCCAGGCCCCGTCGCCGACCGAGAACGGCTGATGCCCGCCGGCCGCGCGCACCGCGTCCCTGATGATCTGGGCCCACGCCGCCACGGTCTGGTGCGGCGCGTGCTCGCCGCCGTACAGCGGCATCTCGTTGGAGACCAGCCAGCCGGCCACCGCGGGGTGGCCGCCGAACCGGCGCACCATCTCGCCGGCGAACCAGGCCTGCCGCCCGACCAGCCAGACGTCGGCCAGCAGGTCCCGGCCCGCCCGCCAGGGCGGGTCCCAGTTCTGGCCCGACATGTGCCCGACGATGAACGTGGGCACCGTGACAAGGTCCTGCTCGGCGTGCCGGTCGAGGAAGTCGGCGAACCTGGCCGTCATCTCCTCGTCGATCACGTCGGGTTCCGGCATGAAGTCGGGCCAGTAGAAGAACGACCGCGTCATCGTCAAGCCGTGCGCTCGCAGGACGCGCAGTTCCGCGCCGACCACGGCCGGGTCATAGCTCCGCCACATCAGCGGGCCGCCGGTCCTGGACCAGAAGTTGGCCCCCAGCCAGCCGACCGGCCGCCCGTCGGCGATGATCCGCACGGTGTTCCTGCGCATGCTGAAATCGAAGCACACTGCACGAACCCGGACTACGGGATGTTCACCTCAAGCTCGGCGAGCGCGGCCGGCTCGTCGTCCACCACGTGAGCAAGGCGCTGCTCCTGCC
>JASHTQ010000085.1 GCA_030040475.1 Streptosporangiaceae bacterium | reverse complement strand
GTAGCTGTTACGTCGCTAAGCTGGTCGGATGCCCCTGTCCGCATCGTCGGACTCAGCCCAGCATCCTGCATTCAGATGGTTCCGACGCGCGGGAATCCAGCGTCGTTGTCACTCGAGTGTCTCTTTTTGCTCGAACGAATAGACGGAAGATACTGTGGAACTCAGGGGATTCGAAACCCTGATCTCTTGCATGCCATAAATTCCGCTTAAGGCTGAATGTGGCTGCTTGTCGCTCTACCAGCGGGTTCAATCGGCCGATGTCGCTGGGTATAGCCCTGAATTGTTCCCCGTTTGCTCCCCTGCCCCGGGGGCCTGGCCGGCGTAGTTGTACAAACGAGAAACGATCGAAGCGTACACTTTAGGTATGGACGTAGCCATCAGCGAGCTGAGAGCTCACCTTAGCGAATACCTCGACCGGGTCCGCGCGGGCGACGAGGTGGTCATCACCGACCGCGGTGCTCCGGTCGCACGGCTGCTCGGCCTTACCGCCACTGCCACCCTTGAGCGACTGGCCGCCGACGGGGTCATCGCACGCGCCGCCGCAGCCCCGCGGCCGCGGGCGTCCGGGCAGCCTCGCCCCCGGCCCCGCAGGCCCGTCGCCGACCTGGTCAGCGACCAGCGGCGCTGACCGTGGCGCTGGTCTACTTCGACTCCAGCGCCCTGGTCAAGCTGGTAGTCGAGGAAGATGGCAGCGACCTGGCCGCCGAGCTGTGGGACGGCTGCGACGCCGCCCTGGCCAGCCGACTGGCCTACCCCGAGGTCCGCGCCGCGCTCGCCGCCGCCTGCCGCAACCACGACCTCAGCGAACACGACCTCGACACAGCCGAGCAGGCCTGGGAGCAGCATTGGGCGGCGGTCCGCCCGGTCGAGCTGACCGCCGCCGTCGAACGGCACGCCGGCCAGCTGGCCCGCTCGTACTCACTGCGCAGCGCCGACGCAGTACACCTCGCCAGCGCCCTGGCCATCGGTGATCCGGACCTCATACTCGCCGTCTGGGACCGACGACTGCACACCGGCGCCGCCACAGCCGGACTGCCGGTCGCCCCGGCACACCTGACCGCCACCTGACCCTTTCACCTACCAGGACCAGCGGTGGATACGCCGCCCGGCATGGCCGGATGCCGCTGCTCGCAAGCTCCCCGCCTTGCCCCCGCTCCCTAGCGACCCTTTGGGGCGATGACTCCGACAGTTGAGCTGAGTTTGTCAGGCTGCGGCGGGCGGCCTTGCGTCGGCGAGGCGCTGGTCGATGTGGCGCTCGATGGTGTGTATGGCGTCCCGGAGTTGCGGTGGGGCCGGCGGTTGCCGGGCGGTGAACAGCGGGGCGAGGACCCGGTCGTGGACCTTGGTGCAGAAGATGGCGAGGGCCAGCCCGTCGGGGTCAGGTCGTAGGTGTTGGCGTGGGGGCGGCGGGTGATCAGCTGGTTGCGGGATAGCCGGGCCAGGTCGTAGGAGGCCTGTGCCATCGAGTACGGGGTGCCGGGCAGTCCGGTCATCAGGGCACGCAGGCTCCTGTTCGTGATGCCGGTGACGGCGCCTACGGTGACGCACAAGGCGCCGGCCAGGGCCTGGACCCGGGAGTCGCCAAAGCGCATGGCTGTAGCTCTCCGCCCCGCCGCATCGACGGTGGGGTGCGCGATCCGCTCGAAGACTGGATTCGCATGAACGCAGCCCTGGCCGGCACGTTCAGTGTGCAGCAGCCGGTCGTTGATCGCACGCGCGGCGTCCTGCAGGTCGTTCAGGTTGTGCAGGCGCCGGCCGATCCGCAGGTCAACTGAAACCCGCACACGTTTATTTGCGCCGATTGACCCGTGACCTGCGGCGACACGCTGTTCTGGGCGGTCGTTGACTTTGAAGGCGCGGGCCGTGAAGGTTAGCCGTCAGCTGGTAAACCAAGGCGGGGGAAGTCATGCGGGGAGATCTTCGGGTGGTGCGCGGCGGCGCGGCTGCGGGGCCGCTGGTGGCTGCCGATCCGGAGCGGTTCCAGGCTGACTGCGCGGCGGCGTATGCCGCGTCGTGGGTGGCTCGGGGCTTCAGCCAGGTCACGGTGGATAGCGCGACGAGCCGGCTGGAGCGGGTGCTGGCGACGTTCGGCAAGCCGGCCTGGGAGGTCACCCGGGAGGACGTGGACCGGGTGGTGGGCGCCTGGGCCGCGGCGGGCATCGCGGCATCGACCCGGCGCACCTATGTGCAGGCGTTCAAGGGTTTCCACGAGTTCCTCGGGGCTCGCAAGGCGGGGGAGATCGAGGCCGGGTTCGGCGTGCGGCTGGAGAGCCCGCTGGATGAGTTCAACGCGGCCCGGCATGTGGCGAACGACTCGGCGTCGGCGATGGCGCCGCCGTCTGCGGAGCGGCTGGCGGAGTTCTTCGAGTTCTTGCGGGAGCGGGTCGCCACGGCGCGGAAGTTCGGTTCGGCCGGGCGGGACTATGCGCTGTACCGGACGCTGTATCACGCGGGGCTGCGGGCGGAGGAGGCGGCCTCGCTGGAGCTGGGGGACCTGCATTTCGGCCGGGGTCCGTTCGGCAAGATCCATGTCCGGTTCGGCAAGGGCGCCAAAACGTCAGGGCCGCGGCCGCGGTGGGTGCCGATGCTGGACGGGCTGGACCTGATCTTGCGCTGGTTCACCGATGACGTGCGCACCCGGTTCCCGGGATCGGCGGCGTTGTTCTGCGATGAGGGAGGCGGCCGGATGCACCGGGGTACGGTCCGCAACCGGCTGCGTCACCTGCTCGACCTGGAGGGCCGCCCGGCCGGCGACCGGTTCACCCCGCACACGCTTCGCCATGCGTGCGCGACCCACAACTATGAGCGGGGGGTCGACTTGGTGGCCATCCAGCAGATGCTCGGGCACTGGCAGATCGGCACCACGATGCGGTACGTCTCGCCCTCGGCCACGTTCGTGGAGGATGCCTACCGGCGCGCGGTGTCCGGTGCCCTGGCCAAGTTCGCGGAGGACGAGGATGGACGTTAAGTGGCGGCTGCGGATGGCCGCGGCCCAGCGTGAGGTGTGGACCGGCGCCCAGCTGCGCCGGCTGCTGGCCGAGCGAGCAGGGCTGCAGATCTCCTCGGCGTCGGTCTCGGCGCTGCTCACCAAGGCTCCGGCCCAGGTCAAGCTGTCCACGCTGGCCGCGCTGTGCACCGCGCTGGAATGCGGGCCCGCTGACCTGATCGAGGTGGACACTACCCCGGTCACGCCGGCAGCCGAGCCTCGGCAGCCCCGGCACGAGCCCACGGCAGCCCGGGGCCGGTCGATGCCGCCGGTGTGACCATGCAGCCCGAGCCGGCTTCCTGCGAGGGCTGCGGCGTGCCGGTTGGCCGCCGGCAGGGCGCATGGTGCCCGCGCTGCCGCCAGGAACGCCAGGCGGCACCCTGCCCAGGCTGTGGCGGCAGCCGACTGCTGCTGCCGGGGACCGGCAGGTGCGCCACCTGCTCCCGGACCTGCACCGATTGCGGCAAGGTGGTCCGGCCCCGGGGGCGGGTGCGGTGCAGCCGCTGCCACCGCCGGGCCGAGCCGTCCCGGACCTGCCGGGCCTGCGGGAAGCTGACGATCATCGTCGCGCGCGGACTGTGCGACAACTGCTGGCAGCAGGACCCGGCCCGGCTCGCCGGCCAGGTCGAACGGCTGGCCGGCCGGCTGGATGACCCGCCGGCCTGGCTTGCCGATTTCGCCGCCCACGCCGCCGCCCGCCACTGCGTGGGCCGGACCTCGCTGATGATCAGCCGCCTCGGCCGCCTCCTTGCCGAGCCCGGCACGGCGACCCCGCAGGCACTGCTGGAGCAGGCCAGCCGGCCCGGCCGGTCGGCCGGAACCCTCGCCCGGGCCCTGGAGGACTTCTTCACCGACGCCGGGCTCGCGTTCCCCGCAGATCACGCCGCACGGCGGGAAGCCGCCCGCCGCCAGCGCCGCATCGAGGAGACCCCCGAGCCGCTGCGGCCAGCCGTGGCCCGCTACGCCGTCGCCCTGACCACCGCCCAGCAACGGGCACGGCAGGCTGGCACCCGCCCCCGCGCCGACCGCACCCTCGCCGACAACCTGGCCGTCCTCCGCGATCTAGCCCTGTTCCTCGCCGACGGGCAGGGCAAGACCGACTGGGCCACCGTCCAGGCTGCCGACCTGGAGGCATTCCTCGCCGTGCGCCCGCCCGGCCGGGCCCGGCGGCTGACCACCCTCAGGTCGTTCTTCCGCTGGACCCGGGCCAGCCGCCTCATCCTCGCCAACCCCGCGGCCGGGATCCGCGCTGGACGGCCCCGCGGCTACCACCCCCGCACCCTCGCCGTCGCCGAGCAGCGGCGCCTGTTCCGCCGCTGGACCACCGACCCGGCCGTCCACCCGCACGAGGCGCTGGCCGGGCTGCTCGCGCTCCTGCACGCCACCCCATCCCGGGAGCTGCGCAATATCAAGGTCACTGACATCGACGCCGGCGCGCGAACGATCAGGCTCGGACGCCGGCCGCACCCGGTCCCTCTCGACCCGACCAGCTGGGATGCGCTGCAACGCTGCCTGGAGCACCGCGAGCGGCTCGCTACCCGCAACCCGCATGTGATCGTCACGACTCACACCAGGACCCGGCGCACCCCGGCATCGGACCAGTACCTGGTCCGGATTCTGGACCCGGCCGGCATCGGAACCCGCACGCTGCGGGCCACCCGCATCATCGACCTCGTCGCCAACCTGGACCCCAAGCTCGTCTGCGAGGCCCTCGGCATGGACCCCGCCGGGATCCTTCCCTACGCAGCCGACCAGGTCCAAGACACCCGGCTCGCCAACCTGTGAACTCCAGGCACCACCTCGCACACGTTGGCTCGAACGTGTGCGCTTTGGTGGGTGAGTTGATGACGGTCTCGATGCGCAGCGCGCGGCCGTCTTTGAGGTACTGCTTGATCCGGGAGTGGCGGTAGAAGGCGTTGATGGTGATCTCGGTGCCGCGGGTGATGACCTTGGTCTTGAACGTGCCCTGGGTGGCGCGCTGCTTTCCGTTGAGGATGCGCCGGCCGAAGATGATCTCGATGGTGTCCGGGCGGCCTATGTCCAGGTTGTCGGTGACCAGCGCCTCGAAGAACGCCCGGGCGTGGCGGGGCTGGGTGAACACGATGGTGCGGGAGACCTCGACCTGGGCCATGGATAGTTCCCACCAGCACCCGGCGTCCCGGTCAGCGTCGCCCAGCGGCAGGGGCAGGCGGGACAGCCAGCGCTGGAAGAACACCTCGATTGTGCCGGGCTGCAGCGCGTCGCAGATCTTCTGCAGCACGGCGGGATCCTGGGCAGAGGCGAACCCGTTGGACAGCCCGGTGAACGCGAACCCGGTCTTGCGGGCCTGCTGCTTGGCCCGCTCGTGCCCGTTGACCCAGATTTAATCGGCCACGGGCAGTACGTGCAGATCTTGATGAACGCCGGGCCGAAGCCCGCGTCCCACAGGTAGAAGTAGTAGACCGTGACCCGGCGGTCCTTCTTGTCAAAAGAGAACTGCGGGCACTTGCCCGGGCCGGTGGGCCGCTGCCGGGCGATGAGCACCCGCTGCACCTCCCGGGCCACCCCGATTGCCGCGACCTGCGACCGGCCGGTAGCGGCTGCCCTGTCCAGGCAGGGCTGCATCACCTCGATGTTGCGGTCGGCGGCCTTCAACGGCACCACCGGGATGTGGTTAGCCTCAGCGAACAAGGCGACCCGGCGGCGGAAGGCGTCCCCGATCTGCTGCAGGCACGCCGGCGACGGGACCGGGAACCCCCGGTGCCTCAGGAACTGGATCACCTGCCCGCCGACCTGCAGCTGGCCCAGGTAGCCATGCAGGTAGAGCCGGTCCAGACACTGCAGGTCAAGCCCGACATGACCATCCAGCACGTCGTTGATCGTGACTGGCACCGACCGGGTGGTTTTGTTCGCGAGAACCGACCGCGGTTGCTCGTCAGATGTGACCGCAGGCGTGTTCGGGTGAAATCGTTGTTCGTAAGTTTCGACCGCACCCGGTGCGCCCGGTCAGGCAATGCTCGGGCCAGGGCGGCCTTTTGCCGCGGAGTACTCCCGCCGCCGGTCAGCTGTGGCTG
Organism: Streptosporangiaceae bacterium; assembly: GCA_030040475.1. The sequence goes on along the minus strand of JASHTQ010000085.1, from coordinate 3,661 downwards.
CCGGGGGCGTTGGCCGGGACGGTGGCGAGATGGGCCACGGCGCCGCGGTCAAGCATGATGCCGCCTGACTCGTGCATCCGGGTCAGTTCGGCAAGTGCATGGTGCTGGAACTCGGCCGCGCCGGTCGGGTCGAGGGCCTCGACGCCAGCGGCGAATCCGTGGGACATGTGGAAGTCCCAGCAGGTTTGCGGGCTGGCCACTGGCAGGTGGACCTCAAGGTTCACGGTGCGGATGCCGGCGAAGCCGGCGGCACGCAGGTACGGCGCGACCCCGTAGTCGCGCCCGGCCAGCGGCTCGGTGGCGCGGGCTGTGAACTGGCCGACCAGGGTGTTCCACGCGTTCCAGCGGCCGTGGTCCTCGCACGGGCCCGGCGTGGTCAGCGCCACGATCCCGCCCGGCCGCAGGACGCGGCGCACCCCGGCGAGTACCCGCAGCGGCTCTGTGACCAGGTGGATGACGAAGCCGCCGGTGACCAGGTCGTAGGAGGCACCGGGCAGATCGAGCCTGTGGACGTCCATCAGCCGCACGTCAATCTCGGGATGGGCCGCAGCGAGCAGCGACACCATGCGGGGCGCCGCGTCCACCGCGGTGACGGCGCATCCGCGGGCCGCGGCTGCCGCGGCGATCGCGCCCCGGCCGCTGCCGATGTCCAGCAGCCGGGTGCACGGGTCTGGGTCGAGCACGTCGAGCAGTTGCCCCGCGAACTCGGCGAAGAAGGGAATGACCTGGTCGTAGCGGTCGGCAAGACGGTTGAACAATGCCAGCGTCGTGTCGGTCATGACCACGACAATGGTCCACGCCCGCATGAGCCGACAAGCGAATTAGCAACCGCCAGACTGCGGTCGCTACTTACGAACAGAGCCCGCCGCCCCAGCCCGCCGCGCGCGGTCAGAACTCACGAACAACCGCGGTCAAAACTCACGAACGAAGCCAACCGGGTGAACCGCGACACCATGGCAACCTCCCGCACGTGGCCTACGCACGGAGGATGCACTCACCTGCACCATTGTGTCCGCGGAACCGGAAACCTCGGCGGTATCAGGCGGAGCCTGTCTGGATGAGTGATTCCTGATGGGTTCAGTTGTCGAAGGCGGTCAGCGACCGCTTCACAGGTTCGCCGGCTCCCCAGTTGTGCCAGATACAGGTGGCCATGGCCAGCAGCCGCTGGCGGGCACGACACCCCTTCAGTGGTGCTGCTCTCCTCACGGCCAGCGAGGGCACGGTCTCTGCTGAGGGCTAGACACCTGCCCAGGCTCCGAGAGCGCTCACCCGCCGGCCGCTACCGGACCCGAGTCTGCCGTGTGGCCGATCCGGTAGCTCCCATTAGGCTCGTTGCTCCTGCTCACTTAGCGTCATCGGTATTCGACCTGGCGCCGGGCACACTCCCGCCGATCTGGATCATCGGACGTGGCGGATGGTCTGCGTTCCTGTGCTCTGGAATGGCTGTTCTGCGTGCTGCCGGCGTATCAGCTCCGACACCGGTTCGGGTGCTGGGCCTGCTGGCATCAGCCGGGCTTGACGTCGAGCGCGGAGGTGACGTCGGTGTGGCCGAAGTCATTTCCCTTGAACAGCAGATCTTCTCCGGTCGACTTGGCCAGTGCGTACGCGAAGCAGTCACCGAAGTTCAGGCCGGCCTTGTGGCCGCTGCCCTTGCCGAAATCACGGTAGGCGTCACGGGCGATACGGGCCTGATCACCGGTCACGGGCTCGACGTGCAGTTCGGCGGTCTGGACGAGTTCGTCGAAGCGGCGGCTGGCCACCGGATCCCGGCTGGCATCGATCACGACCGCGGTCTCCAGCCAGTTCGCTGCGGAGATCCGCCTGATCTGCGCGCGCTCGATGGCGCGGGCCATCTCGCCGGCATCGGGCTCGGCGCGCAAGATCGCGATAAGGGCAGACGTGTCGATGATCACGCGGGCAGACCGTGCTCGTCATAGAGCAGGTCGCCGTGATCTGCACTGCGCCATGGCTCATGCAGCCTCGGTGCGGTGTCAGCGCCGATTGCCAGGAGCCGGTCAGCCAGGCCCGCCTCATGCAGGTGCCGTACCCTGTCCAGTCGCTCGCGAACCGCGATGGTCACCGCGGCCGTCTGCGTCTCACCAGTCAGCGCGGCGAGTTCCTGGACGAGATGGTAAGTCTCGGCGTTCTTGATGTTAAGGCTCATGATCTGCCTTTCTACCCTACTGATGCTACCAGGGTAGCCTTCCCGGCCACGCGGACGCCAGAGCAAAGAACCTGATGATCTGTGCGCCCAGGAGACAACGAGCAGCCCACCGAGTCATGGCACCGAGTCGGCGTTCCGGAGCGAGGGACCGTGGCCCTTGCAGCCCGGACGGCGCGGCTGACCCGTTCGCTGATGGTTGTTAGCGGAAAGGCGGTCAGCGGCCGAGGAGATGAAGGAGCCGCTCCAGCGCGGGGGTCCCTTCGGGGAGCGGGCTCGCGGGCGGCTTAAACCAGCCGTAGGCGTAGACGGCATCGTTCTGCATCAGCGGCACGTAGATCTCAGAGGACGATTCGCGAGTTGATATACCTTTCGTCGTCTGGGTTGGGTTAGGCGTCCTGGCTGGAGGCCTGCAGGCCGGGCTATGGGCGTGGCTGGGCGAACAACCCAGGCTCGGTCTCGACGAGGATGCCGCGGCTGGCCAGTCGTTTCAGCTTGGAGCGGATGTTCCCGGTGTTCTTGGCCACGATCGGCAGGTCCAGGGCCGCGCGCAGGCCGCGGGCTCGGAGAGGCCGGCGGAGGTCAGCGAAGGCGGTAAGGATCTGCTGGTAGGCGGGGTGATCGGGCAGCGCGGGAGATGGCCCGGCCGGCTGCGCGGCGGACTGGTCGTCGTCTTGCGCGGTGAGGGAGATGAGGGTCTTGCGGGTGACCTGCAGGTCACTGATCGACTCGCTGAGCTCGCGGAGCCTGGCGGTGAGCTCGTCAATCCGGGCCTGGATCTGCTCAGCCTCGCGGGTCAGTGCCTGCTCCCGCGCGTCGATCTTGTCCAGCAGGTGCCTTCCCGGGTCCGGGGCCGCAGTCACGCGGGCCGCCACGATGGCGTGGACGTGCCGGCCAGCCGCCGGGCCATCACGTCGGTCATCGCCCGGTACACCCGCGACGCGGAACTGGAGAGCCGGTGCTCGCAGTCGCGGACCAGGCGCCGGTGGAAGGACAGGATGCCGGGCGTCTGCTCCGCCACCCAGCGTTCCGGCTGGGGGCCGAAACCCCGGCCGGCCGGATTGCGCCCCACGGCCTGCACGTCGATGCCCATGGCGGCGCCGTGGGCGACGACCGGGTTCTTGAAGCCCTGACCGGCCAGCGCCTTGCTCACCGTGGCAGTGTGCGCGGCGACCCGGTCCAGCAGGGCGATCCCGGCAGCGTTCTCGTGCGCCGGGGCCGCCAGGACCACGACGGCCACGACCAGTCCCAGGACATCCACGGCCAGGCACCGCTTGCGGCCCGGTACCTTCTTGCCCGCGTCCATCCCGGTCGTGCCCGCCGGGACCGAGGCCGCCGCGTGCACGCTCTGGGTGTCCGGCACCACCAGGCCCGGGTCGGCCCGCCGGCCCTTCTTCTCCCGCGCGTGCCAGCGCAGCAGGTCATGAATGGCCTGATCGGTGCCGTCATCACGCCACCGGGCGAAGTAGCAGCAGGCCGCGCTGCGCGGCGGCAGGTCAT
>JASHTQ010000670.1 GCA_030040475.1 Streptosporangiaceae bacterium | reverse complement strand
CTGCTCGGGCCGCCGCTGGTCAACCAGGACCTCGGCGAGCAGCGGCTGTCCAAGCCGCTCGCGCTCGGCGTGCTGTCCCCGGACGGGATCTCCTCCTCCGCGTACGGCACCGAGGAGATCCTGATCGTGCTCGTGCCCTTCGTCGGCCTGGCCGCCTTCACCCTGATCCTGCCCATGACGCTGGTCATCCTGTTCGTCATGGTGCTCGTGCTGCTGTCCTACCGCGAGGTCGTCATGGTCTACATCAGGCCTGGCGGCTCGTACGTGGTGGCGCGAGAAAACTTCGGCCCGCGCATCGCCCAGATATGCGCGGTCGCGCTGCTGATCGACTACGTGGTGACGGTCGCCGTGCAGACCGCGGCGGGCACGGCCGCGGTGGCCTCCGCCTTCCCGTCGGTCGGCCCGTACAAGCTCGAGATCACCGTCGGCGTGGTGCTGGTCATGGCGTTCGGCAACCTGCGCGGGATGAAGGAGGCGGGCCGGTCCTTCGCGATCCCGACCTACCTGTTCGCGGGCTCGGTCATCGTGATGATCGTCGTCGGGCTGGTCCGCGAGATCATGGGCAACCTGCACGCGGTCAACCCGGCGACGCTGCACGGCGCGTACCAGCTCGGCTCGAGCAGCGACGGGATCCTCAGCGGCGCGATGATCTTCATCCTGCTCCGCGCGTTCGCCAACGGCGGCGCCTCGCTGACCGGCATCGAGGCGGTCTCGGACGCGGTCGGCGCGTTCAAGCCGCCGGAGGGCGTCAACGCCCGCCGGGTGCTGATCGCCGAGGGCGCGATCCTCGGCGTGCTGATCGCGGGCATCTCCTGGCTGGCGCACGCCACCCACTCCACGCCCTACACAAGCGGCTACCCGACCGTGCTGGCCCAGGAGGCGGACAGGGTGTTCGGGCAGCCCGGGCACTTCATGTTCTACGTGGTGCAGGCGGCCACCATGCTGATCCTGTACACCGGCGGCAACACGAGCTTCAACGGCTTCCCGTTCCTGACCAGCTACGTGGCCGGCGACTCGTTCCTGCCCAGGTGGCTGCTCAAGCGCGGGCACCGGCTGGTGTTCTCCAACGCGATCATCCTGCTGACGATCACGTCGGTGGCGCTGCTGATCATCAAGGACGCGGACGTCAACAGCCTGGTCCCGCTGTACGCGATCGGCGTGTTCACCGCGTTCTCGATGGCCGGCTTCGGCATGGCCAGGTACCACAGCAGGCACCGGACGCCCGGCTGGCGGCGCCGGCTGATCATCAACTTCTCGGCCGGCGTGATGACGGTGATCGTGGTCGCCGTCTTCGCGATCGTGAAGTTCACCGAGGGCGCCTGGGTGGTCATCGTCCTGTTCATCATCCTGGTCCCGGCGCTGATCAGGCTCAACCGCGAGTACCGGGACGAGACCGAGGTGCTGGAGACGATCAGCGGCCACCAGCCGCCGCCCGCGCCGCATTACAGCCGTCGCAGCGTGTTCGTCTTCGTGGACAGCTTCGACCTGGCGACGCTGGCCGCGCTGCGGTACGCGCGGAGCATGCGGCCCACCTCACTGCGCGCGGTGCACTTCGTCATCGACAACGTCCGCGCCGACAGGCTCAGAGAGAAGTGGACCCGCGCCGACCGCGGCATTCCGCTTGACTTCATCGACGTGGCGGATCGCAGGCTCACCAGGGCGGCGGCCGAACTGGTCGAGCGGGAGGCCGCCGATCCCGAGACGCACGTGACCGTGGTGCTGCCCAGGCGCAGTTACTCGACCCTGCTCGGCCGGCTGCTGCACGACCGTACCGCGGACAAGATCGCCGCGGTGGTGAGCCGGATCCCGCGCTCTGCGGCCACCATCGTCCCCTACGACGTGGGCAGCCGGGTCCGGGTGCTGCAGGAGCGCCAGGCCGCCCGGGCGGCCGCCATCGGCTCCGGCGACCTGGACCAGCAGTTCAGGTCGGAGGAGGCCGACGTGGCGGCCAGGCACGCCACGGCTCCGGGATCGGCGGCGGACCCGGTTGCCGCCGTCCACGGCCTGGTGAAGGGACCGGAGCCGGACGGGAACGGCCAGCGTCCGCACGCTCACGGACCCGACGAGGCGAACGGGACCGAGGTCATGCCGATCGGCTCGCTGCGCCAGCCGGGACGGGCCGTGGTGGAGGGCCGCGTCCGGGTGGTCGAGATCAAGCCGGTAGAGCGCAACTCCGTGCTCTCCTGCGAGATATCGGACGGAACCGGCCAGCTGACCGCCATGTTCTACGGCCGCTCGCACATCCCGGGCATCGTCTGCGGTGCGCGGGTCCGGTTCCGCGGCTCGGTCGGCATCAAGAACGGGCATCCCGTAATGATCAATCCAGCCTACGAGCTGCTCTTCCCGTCCGTTTGACTCGTCTCACCTGGCCCGGTCGGCTTAGTTGTCGTCGGCCGGCTTGCCGCTCGTGCCGGCGATCAGGAGCTCGTAGGCCGGGTTGACCATGACCGGGCGGCCGTTCTTGATGCCCACCGAGCCGCGGAACCGAACCCGGGAGCCGCACATCAGGCCAGGGATGCGGGAACGGCCGTAGAACATGGCGGTGAGGTCGCCGGTGGAGTCGGAGATCTCGGCCACGAGCACGGAGTTGCGCTCCACCGGGCGGATCTCGACCACCCGGACGCGGCCCTCGACCGTCGCCCGGCCCGGCTGGCGCAGGGAGCCGATCGGATTCACGCCGGGCGGCGGGGTGGGCCGATCGTACCCGCCCGCGCCGGGCAGCGGCTCGGACTGCTGCTGCCTGCGGCCCGGGCGCCGCGGGCCGCGCGCCCGGCGCCCGGCCCGCTTCTTCTCCTCCCCGTCCGGTGTCGCGGCCGCGATGTCCGCCGCCATTTCCTGCTGGATGGTCGCCATCTCGCCCTCGGACGGCCGCGCCCGGCCGGCTGCCGCCCGCCTGGCGTCGGCCGAGACCCCGCCGGCCGCGGCCCGGAAACGATCCGGCGCGGTGCGGACGCTGGCCGACCCGGCTCCCGCATCCCTGGCCGCCTGGCGCTCCTCGAGCACGCGGATGCGGTTCTGCACGTCGAACGGGATGATGGTGGCCGCCGCGTTCGGCATGCGGCTCACCACGCCGGCGATCTTGTCCGCCGTCCGGTCGTGCAGCAGCCTGCCGAGCAGGGGCGAGAAGCTGCGCCTGGGCAGGATCGCGGTCACCTGCGTGCCGGGCTGCTCGGCCTCCTGGCCGACCAGTTCGGCCGCGGCCCTGGTCAGCCGCCGGTCGGGGCAGTCGATGAAGTCGAGGGCCACGCCGCGCTCGGGCAGCCACGCGGCGCGCAGCCGCTCGGCCTGCTCGGTGTCGATGACGAAGTGCACCGCGCGGATCGTGGTCGGCCGCAGGCCCCTGGCGTAGCGCAGCGCGGCCAGCGTCGCCAGGTCGAAATCGTCGACGAAGATGATCACCACCCGGCGGGTGAAGTTCGGCTGGCTCGGCCCGCTGCCCGACGCGCGGCGATCGGTGATGTGGGACAGCACCCCCGCCTCGGCGCGGTACTGCCTGTTCAGGCGGATCAGCGCGAAGACCAGGATCGGGAACAGGATCACGACCAGCCAGGCGCCCTCGGTGAACTTCACCACGGCGAAGATCACCACCACGATCGAGGTGAGCACGCCAGCGGAGAAGTTGATGACCAGCTTGTGCCGCCAGCCAGGCTCCTTGTGCCTGATGTGGTACCTGGCCATGCCGAATCCGGCCATCGAGAACGCGGTGAACACGCCGATCGCGTAGAACGGGACGAGCGCGTTGACGTTGGATCCGACCGCGGCGATCAGCGATACCGACAGCACGGTCAGCACGATGATCCCGTTGGAGAAGACCAGCCGCTGGCCGCGCTTCATCATCCACCGCGGCAGGAACGAGTCCTCGGCCACGAAACTGGTCAGGAACGGGAACCCGTTGAAGCTCGTGTTGCCGCCGGTGTAAAGGATCAGCGCGGTCGCCGCCTGCACTACGTAGAACATGAAGTGCCCGGCGTGCCCGAACACCATGTCCGCTTCCTGCGAGATCACGGTGGGGTAGCCGGTGGTGTACGGCGTCGCGTGGGTCAGCCGGGCGAGCACCGATATCCCGGCCACCAGCGTGCCAAGGATCGTGCCCTCCATGACCAGCACCCGGCGGGCGTTGATGCCCTCGGGCGGCTTGAACGCGCTGACCGCGTTGGAGACGGCCTCGATGCCGGTGAGCGAGGAGCCGCCGTTGGCGAACCCGCGCAGCAGGGTGAAGATGGCGACCGCGGTCAGGATGCCGGTGCCCGAGCCGATCTTGTAGATTCCGTGCAGGTCATGGATGTTCTGCTGGGGCAGGTTGCCCAGCCCGGCGCGGGTCAGGCCGACTGCGATCATGAGGATGACCACGCCGGAGAACAGGTAGGTCGGCAACGCGAAGATCTTGCCGGCCTCGCGGATGCCGCGCAGGTTGCCGAAGCACATCAGGAGGATGACTCCGATGGAGATCGGCGTCACGTATGGCCCGATGGACGGGGCCGCGGAGGCGACCGCGGCCGTACCCGCCGCGATCTGCACGGCCACCGTGACCACGTAGTCGATCAGCAGCGCCACGGCGGCGACCTGGGCGATCCGCGGCCCGAAGTTCTCCCTGGCCACCACGTACGAGCCGCCGGCCCGGGTGTAGACAGTGACCACCTCGCGGTAGGACAGCACCACGAGCAGCATGACGAACAAGATCGCGCCGGTCATCGGGAGCAGCAGCGCGAACGCCGTGATGCCGAACACCTGGATCAGCTCGATCAGGATCTCCTCGGTGCCGTAGGCCGAGGAGGAGATGCCGTCAGGCGACAGCACGCCGAGGGCGAGCTTCTTGGACAGCCGCTGTTCGCTGAGCTGCGCATTGATCATCGGCGGGCCGAGCAGGCGGCGCTTCGCCGTGTACCAGAAGGTCTCCGGGAGATCGTTCTCCTGGCCGTGGCTGAGCAGGCCAGCCGCCTTACGCACGGCCACTACGCCCGCGCTCCGTCCGTTGCCCCTGGTTGGTGATCACGTCATCCGACGCTATTCGCGCAGCTCCCGGGGCGCCGTATGCGGGCCGTCAAGCTTGGTCAGCCCGGCGTTAAGAATTCGTTAGGACCGTCGGGATTCGCCTGGTACCGGGCTGAAATACAAGAGATGACTATCGGCCTCAGTTCGCGCGCGGTGCCGGCGACGTACGCGCTGCCGGCTGGCTTCGCCATGTTCCTCGCCGTCGGCACGGTGGCCGCCGCGCTGCACGGCCGGCTGTCGGCCACCGGGGTCCTCATCGCCTGCGCGGCGGTCGCGGGAGCCGTGTCGTTCGCCGCGGACCCGGTCGCGTCGATCCTGCTGGCCGGCATCGGCTGGCTTACCACGGTAGGGTTCTCGCGCCCGCCCTACGCGCAGCTGCGCCCGACCGGGCCGGCCGCCGTGCACGCCGCCCTCGTTCTCGGCATCGTCGCGGTCGGCGGCGCCTGCCTTGGCCTGGTGTTCCGTTGGTACTTCCGGCGTCTCACACTGGTGAGTATGGGTACCTATACGAGCATGCGCGCCGACCGCTCCAGCTCCGACGGTGCCCAGGGCACGGCGGGCGCCGGGCCCGGACTTGCGCCCGCTTCAGCCGGGGCCGAGGCGGCGAGCGGTATCGACACGAGGCGCCGGATGGCCGGCGTGTTGCTTGCCGCGGCGCTGCTCCCGGTGCTCACCGCGGTCCTCGCGGCCTCGCGGGCGCACCTGAACCTCGCCGACGACCTGCTTGTCTACCTCGTAGCGGTGGTGACGATCACGGTGGTCGGCGGCTTCTGGCCCGCCGTGCTGGCCTCGGTCGCCGCAAGTCTCCTGCTCAACTGGTATTTCACCGAGCCGATCCACACGTTCACCATCCAGCAGCCGAGGGAATTGCTCGCGCTGCTGCTGTTCGTGACGGTGGCGGTCGCGGTGAGCAGCGTGGTGCACCTCGCCGCCAGGCGCGCGGTTCAGGCCGCTCGGGCCACCCGGGAGGCGGCGTCGCTGCTCGAGCTCGCGCAGACCGTCCTCGGCGGTGCCGACTCGCCCGCCGCCGTGCTCGACCACCTCACCCGGACCCACGGCGGCCAGGCCGAGCTGCAGGAACGGGTGGCGGGCCGATGGGTGCGGGCCGCGTCGAGCCGCGTCGAGGGCAGCCTGCCGACGGCCTCCCGGATAGACATCCGCGACGACCTGACCCTGCTGGTCACCGGGCAGGCCGGTTCGGCCACCCCCGCGCTGCTGGCCGGCTACGCCGCGCAGGCGGCGGCCGCGCTCGACCGGGAGCGGCTGCGGACCCAGGCCGCCCAGGCCGAGGCGCTCGCCGAGGGCAACCGGATGCGGACCGCGCTGCTCGCCGCCGTCAGCCACGACCTGCGCACGCCGCTCGCGTCCATCAAGGCCAGCGTCAGCAGCCTGCGGCAGACCGACGTGGAATGGTCCGAGGCCGACCAGGCCGACCTGCTCGCGACCATCGAGCAGAACGCCGACCGGCTCGACGCCCTGATCGGCAACCTGCTCGACATGAGCCGCCTGCACACGGGCTCGCTGCAGCCGTTCCTGCGGCCGACCGCGATCGACGAGGTGGCTCCGGCCGCCCTGCTCGGGCTCGATGACTGCCTGCGCCTCGAGATGGCGGTGCCGGACGGCTTCCCGCTGGTGCTCGCCGATCCCGGCCTGCTCGAGCGGGTGCTGGCCAACCTGTTCTCCAACGCGCTGCGCTACTCGCCGGCCGGCAGCCCGCCCGAGCTGCACGCGGAACTCGCCGACGACGTGGTGCTGCTCGAGGTCGTGGACCACGGCCCCGGCGTCCCCGACGAGCAGAAGGACCGCATCTTCGAGCCCTTCACCCGCGTCGGCGACCGCCACCCTGGGGTTGGCCTCGGCCTTGCGGTCGCCAAGGGCTTCGCCGAGGCGATGGGCGGGCGCATCATGGCGAAGGACACCTCGGGCGGCGGGCTCACGGTCAGGATCGCGCTGTCCGCGGCGGCGGTAGACAAGTCCGCCCTTGGCGCTGGTTCATGACCCGCGTGCTCGTCGTCGACGACGAGCCGTCCATCCTCCGGGCGCTGCGGATCAACCTCAGCGCCCGCAAATACGACGTCAGCACGGCCGTGGACGGCACCACCGGGCTCGCCGCCGCGGCTCGCGACCGGCCCGACGTGATCATCCTGGACCTGGGCCTGCCGGACATGGACGGCACCGAGGTGATCCACGGCGTCCGCGGCTGGACGTCGATCCCGATCATCGTGCTGTCCGCCTGGGGGCAGGAGAGCCAGAAGGTGGCCGCCCTGGACGCGGGGGCCGACGACTACGTGACCAAGCCGTTCGGCATGGACGAGCTGCTGGCCCGGCTGCGCGCCGCGGTCCGCCGCGCGTCGCCGGCACCGGACGAGCCCGTGGTGCAGACGCCGGACTTCACCGTCGACCTCGCGGCCAAGCGGGTCACCCGCAGCGAGGGCACCGATGTCCGCCTGAC
>JASHTQ010000669.1 GCA_030040475.1 Streptosporangiaceae bacterium | reverse complement strand
GTGGTTCGGCTACCTGACCGCCCAGAAGATCCGCCGTGGCGTGCACAAGAGCGTGCAGGCCCTCGAAGCCGATATCCGCGCCTGGATCGAGAACTGGAACGCCAACCCGCGGCCCTTCCGGTGGAAGAAAACCGCCGACGAGATCCTCGACTCACTGGCCAAGTATCTAGCACGAATTTCCGGCGCGGCATACTAGCGGCAGATTTCGTTCCCTTACCGGTCGGGAATGCGATCAGCTAGCAGCGAACTCCCAGGGGCAATCCGGGCGGGGTCCCGGCCTGGCCGGGCCGGCGCCACCTGGGGCCTCGCCGCAGCGACAGCAGGAAAGTCAGCGCTGTACCTTGCTACTGCGGGTTGCGCCGCCGCGGCCGCGCAACGTCACGCCGGTTTCTGTCAGGATCCGGTGGACGAAGCCGTACGACCGTCCCGTCGAGGCCGCCAGGGTGCGGATGCTCTCGCCGGAGTCGTACCTCTTGCCGAGGAGCGTCGCCAGCTTGCTGCGATCTACGCCCGTCACCCGCGTTCCCTTTTTTAGGGTCTCGGCCACATGTACCTCCCATCGGCTTGGTGTCTGAGTGCGTTACAGATCCTCCATCGCAATGATCAGGCATGGCCGCTGGATTGACCACCCGGATGGCGTCAACTGATCTGTTATTTTTACCCGGCCATAGCGAAACCGTTGCCATCGGTCCGGGCAAGGACGGACTTAGGCAACGGTAGCTGGCCTTACGCTAGAGCGACTAGGTCCGCGAAATCTTCGCTCCATGCGTCTTCGATGCCATCGGGCAGTACGATAACGCGTTCCGGTGAAAGCGCTTCAACCGCACCTTCATCATGTGTCACAAGGACTATCGCGCCGCGGAAGCTCCTCAGCGCGCCGAGAACCTCTTCCCTGCTGGCAGGATCCAGGTTGTTCGTCGGCTCGTCGAGCAGCAGCACGTTAGCGCCGGACACGACAAGAACGGCCAGCGCGAGCCGTGTCTTCTCGCCGCCGGAAAGCACGCCTGCCGGTTTTTCCACGTCATCGCCGGAGAACAGGAATGACCCGAGTACCTTGCGCTGCTCCGATTCGGTAAGGTTCGGCGCGGCGGTGCGCATGTGCTCTAGGACCGTTCGCTGCGTTTCCAGCGTCTCATGCTCTTGGGCGTAATATCCGAGGCTGAGGCCGTGTCCGGGCGTGACTTTCCTGTATCCGGAGTTTCGAGCCCGGCAAGTAGCCGGAGCAGGGTAGTCTTTCCCGCTCCGTTGAGCCCGAGCACTACCACCCGGCTGCCTGCATCGACGGCAATGTCCACGCTGGAAAAAACCTCTTCGGACCCGTACGACTTCGACAGGCCGGCCGCGGAAAGGGGGGTGCGGCCGCACGGCGCGGGGACCGGGAAGCGCAGCTTGGCCACCCGCTCCGATCTGCGCTCCGGCTCCACCGCAGCCAGCATCCGCTCGGCCCTGCGCTGCATGTTCTTCGCCGCCTGGGCCTTGGTCGCCTTGGCCCGCATCTTGTCGGCCTGCGCCATCAGGGCACTGGCCTGGCGGCCCGCGTTCGCCCGCTCCCGCCTGCGGCGCCGCTCGTCGGTCTCTCGCTGCTGCAGGTAGGCGTGCCAGCCGAGGTTGTAGATGTCCAGGCAGACCCGCTGGGCGTCGAGGTAGAACACCTTGTTCACCACGTCGGCGAGCAGGCCCACGTCGTGGCTGATCACCACGAGGCCGCCGCGGTAGCCCTTGAGGTGGTCACGGAGCCAGGCCACCGAGTCCGCGTCCAGGTGGTTGGTCGGCTCGTCGAGCAGCATCGTCTCCGAGCTGCCGAACAGGATCCGGGCCAGCTCGACCCGGCGCCGCTGGCCGCCTGACAGGGTGTGCAGCGGCTGATGCAGCACCCGGTCGGGCAGGCCAAGGCTGGCGGTGATCGAGGCGGCCTGCGATTCGGCCGCGTACCCGCCGAGCACCGCGAGCCGCTCCTCGAGCCTGCCGTACCTGCGGATCGCCGCCGCGTCGCCGGTGGCCATCTCCGCCTCCGCCGCGCGCAGGTCGGCGCGCAGCGTGTCGAGCCCGCGGGCGGACAGCACCCGGTCGATCGCCAGCACGTCCAGGTCCCCGGTACGCGGGTCCTGCGGCAGGTAGCCGACGGTGCCCGAGCGCCGAACCGAGCCGGCGGCCGGCTGTGCCTCTCCCGAGAGCACCTTTGCCAGCGTCGTCTTGCCCGCGCCGTTCCTGCCGACCAGGCCGATCCTGTCCCCCGCGGCCACCTGGAATGACGCGCCCTCGAGCAGCAGGCGCGCGCCAGCCCGCAGTTCGATTTCGCTTGCCACGATCATGATTTGCTGCTCCCGAGAACGGACGGAAATGGACCGAGGGTTCGGGGAGGCCGTCCTGATCAGAATGGACCGGAAATGGACACACTTCTCCCCTGGAAGGGTCCCTAATCCTCCGTCAGCAGCACGCCATCCAGTGTACCGCCTCGATCGGGTGCCGGCTCGGTCAGGCGGATGCGAATTGCGAGGAAGGCACGCGGGGTGTCCCTCAGTACGGCGAGCCGGGGGTCGGGGACGGTGAGGAAACGTTCCACTGCCGCGGAGGTGTCCATCGGCAGGCCCGCCATCGCGCGCCGGTCCCCGCCCAGCACCAGCGCGTCCAGCCGGCCGGCGGCGGCGAAGATCGCGGTGGCCGCGTCGGCGGCCGCGCGCAGCGCCGTCGTGGACTGGTTCTCCCTGCGCCTGGCGAAACGGTGCTGAGACCAGCCGCCCGCCGCGCTGCGGCCGTGCACCGGCCTGCTGCCGACCTTCGAGCTCACCAGCCGCGGCGGGGAGCCGGAGAAGACGCCGACCGCGTAGCCGCCGAGGCGGACGAGCAGCACGCCCACGGTGCGATCCGCTCGGGCATGCGCGGCCAGCGCGACGGCCGCGGCTGCCGCCGGGTCCGGGCCAGGGTTGGGCGGCGCCGGCAACGGGGGGAACGGCGGATGACATTCGGCCGTGGCGCCGTCCGTCGCGGTGAAGGTCACGGTGGTGCCGTCGGGAGCGCGCGAGACGTCGAGAGGGCCGCCATGACGGCGGGCGAAGTCCGTGATCCAGGTGATCACGCGGCCTGGCGGAACTTCTACCCAGCGTCCGCCGCCGGCGGCCGGATTCTTCACTACGCGCTGCCTTATGGTGATTACTATCCGTACTAGGTCCCCGAGGCGAGGAACCCTGACATGAACCCCGCGACCAGGCCCGCGCCGGTGCCCGCGGCTACGATCGAGCGCGCCCTGGCCGAGGCCGCGCGGGATCCGGACAGGATCGGCGACCTGCTAGACGAGCTTAGCCGCGCGCTGCCGTGGCTGCCGCTGCCGGACGACGAAGGACCCGTCACGGACGGCTCGGCGGTGGTGCTGCCGACGGTTACCTACCTGGGGGCCGAGTTCGTGCCCGCGTTCGTCTCCGCGAGACGGCTGACCGACTGGCACGGGGCCGGCGAGGATGTCGTGCCGCACAAGCAGGGATTCCCGATCGACGTGACGTTCTCAGGCGAGGGCGAGCCCGATCAGGTGGACGACTGGATCGCCGCCCACGCGGACCCGTTCTACCTGGCCGACCTCGGATACTGACGCCGGCTCAGATATTGAAGCCGGCTCAGATATTGAAGCCGAGGGCACGCAGCTGCTCGCGCCCGTCTTCTGTGATGTTCTCCGGGCCCCACGGCGGCATCCACACCCAGTTGATCCGGAAGTCGGAGACGACGCCGTCCAGCGCGTCCCTCGCCTGGTCCTCGATCACGTCGGTGAGCGGGCATGCCGCGCTCGTCAGCGTCATGTCGATGGTCGCCACCCGGTCGGTGTCGACGTCGACGCCGTAGACAAGGCCGAGGTCCACGACGTTGATCCCGAGTTCGGGGTCCACCACGTCGCGCAGCGCCTCGAGCACGTCCTCCTGCTCGGGGGTGAGCTCAGGAACGGGCGCCTCGTCCGTCACGTTCTCCGTCATCGTTCCGCCTCCAGTGCCTGGGCCGTCGCGTCCTTCCACGCCATCCAGCCGAGCAGCGCGCACTTGATCCTGGCCGGGTACTTGGACACGCCGGCGAACGCCACCGCGTCTTCCAGCACGTCCTCGTCCGGCGCTGCCCCGCCCTTGGACTGCATGAGCTCGAGGAACGCTCGGCTGATCGTCATCGCCTCGGACACCGCCTTGCCGATGACGAGGTCGCTCATCACCGACGCGCTGGCCTGGCTGATCGAGCAGCCGAGCGCGTCGTAGGACAGGTCCTGCACCACGGGCTCGCCGTCGACATCCTTGAGCGTGACCCGCAGCGTCACCTCGTCCCCGCAGACCGGGTTGACGTGGTGCACCTCGGCATCGAAGGGCTCCCGCAGCCCCTTGTGGTGGGGGTTGCGGTAGTGATCAAGGATGATCTCCTGGTACAGCGAATCGGCCGACATCGCGTCACCTCCCGCCGAAGAAACTCTGCGCCTGGCGGATTCCTTCCGCCAGGACGTCCACCTCTTCGGGGGTGTTGTACAGGTAGAACGAGGCGCGCGTGCTCGCGGCCACGCCGAGGGCACGGTGCAGCGGCCAGGCGCAGTGATGGTCGGCGCGCACCGCGACGCCGAACTCGTCGAGGATCTGGCCGACGTCGTGCGGGTGCACGCCGGTGACGTCGAAGGACACCGCGCCGCCCCGGTCCTTGGTGGTCAGCGGGCCGAGGATGCGCACTCCCCCGAGCTCGCTCAGCGTCTCCAGCGCGTAGGCGGTCAGCGCCTCCTCGTGCGCCGCCACGTTCTGCATGCCGAGCGCGGTCAGGTAGTCGCAGGCGGCGGCCAGGCCGACGGCCTGCGCCGCGGGCGGGACACCGGGCTCGAACCGCTGCGGCGGCGGCAGGAACGTGGAGCCCTCCATCCGGACCACCTCGATCATCGAGCCGCCGGTCAGGAACGGCGGCATCGCCTCGAGCGCCTCGGCGCGGCCGAACAGCACGCCGATGCCGTACGGGCCGAGCATCTTGTGGCCGGAGAAGGCGAGGAAGTCCACGCCGAGCGCGGCCACGTCGACCGGCTGGTGCGGCACCGACTGGGCGCCGTCGGCGAGCACGAGCGCGCCCTGCTCGTGCGCCGCCCTGGCGATCTCGGCCACCGGCGGGATGGCGCCGGTCACGTTGGACTGGTGGGTCACCGCGACGATCTTGGTGCGCTCGGTGATCAGGTCGAGGTCGAGGTCGAGGGTGCCCTCCGGGGTGACGCGGAACCAGCGCAGGGTGGCGCCGGTCCGCTCGCACAGCTGCTGCCACGGCACCAGGTTGGCGTGGTGCTCGAGCTCGCTGACCAGGATCTCGTCGCCGGGACCCACCGACCCGGCGTTGCTCATCGCGTAGGCGACCAGGTTGATCGCCTCGGTGGCGTTCTTGGTGAAGACGATCTCGCCTGGGTCGGCGCCGACGAACGTGGCAACCCGGGCGCGCGCGGACTCGTACGCGTCGGTCGCCTCCTCGCCGAGCAGGTGGGCGCCGCGGTGCGCCGCCGAGTTGTGCCGCTCGTAGAACGCGCGCTCGGCGTCGAGGACCGCGACCGGCTTCTGCGAGGTCGCACCGGAGTCCAGGTAGACAAGCGGCCTGCCGCCCCGCACCGTCCGGCTCAGGATCGGGAAGTCGGCGCGGATCGCCGCCACGTCGAGGGTCATGCCGCCGCTCCGGTGAACCTCTCGTAGCCCTCGGACTCCAGCAGCTCGGCGAGCTCGGGGCCGCCCTCCTCGACGATGCGGCCGGCCACGAACACGTGCACGAAGTCCGGCTTCACGTACCGCAGGATCCGGGTGTAGTGCGTGATCAGCAGCACGCCGTGCCCGGGCTCCTCGCGGAACCTGTTGATGCCCTCGGACACCACCTTGAGAGCGTCGATGTCCAGGCCCGAGTCGGTCTCGTCCAGGATGGCGATCTTCGGCTGGAGCAGCTCGAGCTGCAGGATCTCGTGCCGCTTCTTCTCCCCGCCGGAGAACCCCTCGTTCAGGCTGCGCTCGGCGAAGGCCGGGTCGATGGACAGCGCCGCCATCGCGGCGCGCAGCTCCTTGACCCAGTCGCGCAGCTTGGGGGCCTCGCCGCGGACCGCGGTGACCGCGGTGCGCAGGAAGTTCGACACCGAGACGCCGGGCACCTCGACCGGGTACTGCATGGCGAGGAACAGCCCTGCCTTGGCCCGGTTGTCCACGCTCATGGCCAGCACGTCCTCGCCGTCCAGCGTGACGCTGCCCTTGGTGACCAGGTA
This sequence comes from Streptosporangiaceae bacterium, assembly GCA_030040475.1. The sequence goes on along the minus strand of JASHTQ010000669.1, from coordinate 96 downwards.
CTTCGGGTGCCCGGCGATGGCGTAGGCGAGGGTGGACTTGCCGGAGCCGTTCGGGCCCATGATCGCGTGGGTCTCGCCCGAGCGGACGGTCAGGTC
>JASHTQ010000668.1 GCA_030040475.1 Streptosporangiaceae bacterium | reverse complement strand
TGCCTATCTCGGCCCCGGGGCCGCATTCCAGATCGCATGAGCCACAGCGGGTGCTGGGCTTCCCTATTGGGCAGATGGGACCTACATCCGCCGACATCGAGTGGTTCAAGTCATGGGTACATCCCATCCGGGCGTACCGGCGGTGGGTGCGCCGCCGCCGACTGGGTCCTTACGACGACGAACGGTAGTACAGCGGGATACGGACCCACCGCCCGTAGCCCCACGGCTGGTGACCGCAGGCCCTTCCCTCAGCTCCCTCAGCGGCGGACGGTGAAGAACAGGTGGGTCGCGTGGGGCGACTCGACGACGCGGGTCCGTTCGAGTTCGATCGTCTGGTCGCCGAGGTAGCCGAACAGCGGCTTGCCCCGGCCGAGCAGCACCGGTGCCAGGTGCAGCCGGAGTTCGTCGACGAGTCCGGCGGCCAGGTACTGCTGGATGACGTTGGCGCCGCCGCCGACCCCGACGTCCTTGTCCCCGGCGACCGCCTGGGCCTGCGCCAGGGCACTGCGGATGCCGTCGGTGACGAAGGTGAATGGGGAGCCCGGCCGCTGCCATTCTTGCGGCGCCGAGTGTGTGAGCACGAAGTACCTGGCCGCCGGGCCGCCTGGCGGGTTGCCGCCCCAGCCGCCGGCAACGTCGAACATCCGCTTGCCGATGATCCCCGCCCCGATCGAGCCCATGCTCTCCTGCAGTACGCCGCGGTCGGCGTCGAGCGGGGCGAACCGCCGGGCTTCATCGTCGTAGCGCCACGGCCCGCCCATCACCCAGTTGTGCAGTACCTCACCGCGCTCGCCCAGCCCGCGGCCGGGCGCGTCGTCCGGCCCGGTGATGAACCCGTCCAGCGACATCGTGATGTCGGCGACCAGTTTCCCCATAACCCGCCCTCCGCTCGCACGAGACTCTTGCCAGGATGACCGTACCGGCGGCGCGCTCTTACTGGTCGGATCGGTAGTGCGATACCGCGTCTTCGTCCCACTCCAGGCCGTTCCCCGGGACGTCGGGGAGGTGCACCTCGCCGGAGCGGACCTCGGACGGGCGGGCCAGGATGGGATCGGCCCAGTCCTGCCACTCCAGCCATTGCCGGGTCGGGGTGACGCGGAGCAGGTGACCGGAGACCTCGGGGTACAGGTGGGACGACATCGGGATGCCGGTCACGTCGGCGATCGCGGCGGCCTGCAGCCAGCCCGTCACCCCGCCGATCCGCATCAGGTCCGGCATCACCAGGTCGCAGGCCCGGGAGCGGATGGCCTCGTGCATCGCTCGCGGGCCGTAGAAGTTCTCGCCCAGCATGATCGGGGTGGCCAGGCCGGCGGCCAGCCGTGCGTGCCCGTCCAGGTCGTCGTAGCGCAGCGGCTCCTCGATCCAGGCCAGGCCCGCCGCGTCGAGCGCGCGGCCGCGCTCAAGCGCCTCGGCCAGCGTGAGCCCCTGGTTGTAGTCCGCGACAAGCGTGACCTGGTCGCCGACGGCGGCCCGGACCCGGCGGACAGCGTCGATGTCCTCGTCCGGCCCGGGCCGCCCGACCCGGACCTTGAGCGCCGTGAAACCGCCCTCGGCGAGCAGTTCCAGCGCCTCGTCGGCGACCCGGTCGGGCGGGATGAGGCCCAGGCCGTTGCTGTTGTAGGCGGGCACGGGGGCCAGCGTGCCGCCGAGCAGCCGGGCCAGCGGCAGGCCTGCCGCCTTGGCCAGCGCATCCCACAGCGCGATGTCAAGCCCGGCCACGGCGGCCAGGGCCAGGCCCTGGTAGCCGGCCAGGCTCAGCCAGCCGCGGGCCCCGGCGAAGGCCTCCCCGGGCGAGACCGGGCGGCCCCGGAGCCCGGCGCCGAGGTCGGCCAGCACCGTCCGGAGCGCCGTGGCGGCGCGGACCAGGTAGGGAGCAAGGTAGCCGCGGCCGACGATGCCCTGCTCGGTCGCCACGTCGATGAGCAGCAACGGCCAGCGGGAGAAGTCCCCCACCTTGGTCGCCAGCGGCCGCCGCAGCGGCACCACCACCGCCCGCACCGTCACGTCCCGCACCACCAGCCCGGCGTGCTGGTCAGTCATGCCCGCCTCCTCGCGATGTCAAGGCAGCTACCCGCGTACCTGACGTAATCTCTGTTTCGTTTCAGTCGTAACATGTCCGGGACACGGCATCGTACGGGCCGGACGAGGAGGCACGGCGGTGACAGGAAGCAGGACGGCCGAGGACTCGCACGGCGGACACGAGTTCGACGTCAGGGTGGCGCATCCGGCCCGGATCTACGACTACTGGCTGGGCGGGAAGGACAACTTCCCCGCCGACCGGGTGGCAGGCGAGCAGACCATCGCCGCCTACCCCGAGATCCGGGCGTCGGCGCGGGCCAACAGGGCATTCCTGGCGCGGACCGTCCGTTACCTGGCCGCCGAGGAGGGGATCAGGCAGTTCCTCGACATCGGAACCGGGCTGCCGACGGCCAACAACACCCACGAGGTCGCCCAGGCGGTCGCGCCGGAGAGCCGGATCGTCTACGTCGACAACGACCCGCTCGTGCTCGCGCACGCCCGCGCGCTGCTGACGAGCAGCCCCGGGGGGGTCACCGACTACCTCGACGCCGACCTGCGGGACACCGACCAGATCCTCGAGCAGGCCGCGGAGACCCTGGACTTCACCCAGCCGGTCGCGGTCATCCTGCTCGCCATCCTGCATTACATCCCGGACCTGGAGGAGTGCCGGCGCGTCATGGCCCGGCTGACCGACGCCGTGCCGTCGGGCAGCTTCATGGTGATCTCGCACGCGGCCAGCGACATCGACGCGGACCAGATGGCCGAGATGATCAGGCGGATGAACGAGTACATGGGCGACACCACCCACGTCGGGCGCACCCGCGAGGTGGTGGCCGAGTTCTTCGCCGGCCTGGACCTGGTTGAGCCCGGCGTGGTGAAGGTCACCCGGTGGCGGCCCGAATCGGAGCAGGCGGCGAAGGGCCCCACCTCGTTGTGGGGCGGCGTGGCGCGCAAGCCGTGACGGCCGGTGAAACAATCGGCGGGTGACACAAGCCAGCCGCGAGGGCAAGCCGCCCGAGCCGATCGACGAAATGCGGGCGCGGGTGCGCGACAGCCTCGACCGGCAGGGGATGCTGCACACGCTCGGCGTCGAGCTGGTCTCTGTCGAGCGGGGCCGGGTGCAGATGGTGTTCCGGCACGACGACAGGTTCACCCAGCAGCACGGGTTCCTGCACGCCGGGGCGGTATCCGCGGTCCTGGACAGCGCGTGCGGGTACGCGGCCTACAGCGTCATGCCGCCCGAGGCCTCGGTGCTGACCGTGACCTTCACGATCAACCTGCTCTCGCCCGCGGCCGGGCGGCGGTTCGCCATCACCGGCTCGGTGGTCAGGGCGGGCCGGACCCTGGTGGTGTGCCGCGGCGAGGCGTTCGCCGACGACGCCGCGGTGCCGTTCGCGGTCATGCAGGCCACGATGACCGCCGTGGTCAACCGGCCCGGCATCAGCGGCTGACGGGCCGGGTCAGCCGCTCCACTCCCGAACCGAACTGTTCGAGCTGCTCGTCGAGGTCCTGCGCGTGCCGCGAGTTCCTGAACAGCGGGTGGGTCAGCTCGGACCTCAGCGCGGCCAGGCGATGCACCTGGACGGCGGTGCGCTCACCGGGCGGCAGGGTCATGACGGGCTCGAGGGCGACGATCGCGGCGTCGAGCGCGCCGGAGCGGAGCCAGACGATCGCCAGCTCGGTATGGGCGAGCATCTGGCACTTGCGGCTGTGCTGCTCGCCTGGGCCGGGCCCGGATCGGTACCGGCCGATGGCGCGCTCCAGCTCGGTGACCGCCTCGCCGTGGCCCGCCTCGGACAGGATGAAGCCCGCGTAGTAGTGGTGGGTCGCCAGGGAGAAGCCGAACTCGCCGCCGATCTCGAGCAGTTCGTCGACGTGGTCCCGCTCCCTGGCCTGCGCCGCGGCCGCGATCGCGGGCCGCGCGGCCTCGCCGTCGCCGCGCCGGGCGCAGGCAAGGCCGGCGAACAGGTGCAGCTGGGCCGCGTTCTGCCCGTCGGCTAGGTAGTCGAGCCCGCTGCGGGCCAGGTCCGCGGCCTGGCCGTGACGGCCGTGCCAGTAGGCGGCGTACGCCGCGCACAGCCGGAGCCGGGCCATCAGCGGGCGGTGATCGATGATCGTCGCGTAGACCCAGCCGGACCGGGTCAGCTCCTCGGCCTCCTGCGGGTAGCCGAGGTTGGTGGCCGCGGCGGCCATTAACGCGCTCAGGCAGCCCGCCAGCAGGTACAGCTCGGCCGAGTCGCGCGGCCACTGGCGCCGGTCAAGCGCCTCGCCGATCCGGTTCTTTACCCGCCGCATCTGCATGAACAGGTCAAACGGCTCGCCGGTGAGGTATTCCACGGACAGCCGCGTCACGTCGGCGCGGAATTGCTCCAGGGTGGCCTCGCCGATGCCGCGCTGCTCGGCACGCTCGGCGTGCTCGCTGCCTTCGTGCGCGGCCATCAGCACCTCTCGCCTGATCGCCGCCGTGCCCGCGTCCGGCCCCGGATAGGGCTGTGGCGTACCACGGTAGGCAGCGCCGGCGGGCGCCCCATGGCCGGGGCCGACCATGCCAGGCAGGCGCGCGGCAAGCCCGCGGCCGCGCGCCGCGTGCGGATCGGAGCCACGCGGCCCGAACTGGCTGAACGGGATGCCGAAGGCACCGCAGTAGAAGAGCTTGTAGCGTTCGGCCGGAGCCACGACCCCGCGTTCCCAGCGGTAGATGTTGTGGCTGATGTTGTCGATTCCGGGCACGGACGTATCGCCCTTGTCACGAGCGGCCCTGATCAGCTGGCGGGCCATCTCGGACCGGGTCCAGCCACGGTCCTCCCGCTGCCGGCGCAGCCAGGTGCCGAGTTCGGATGACATAGCCCGACATCGTAACGGCAAGCAATCCTGCCACCACATGATGTGTCGAATATTGTCACGGAATGTACCGTCTGTAGAGCGGATTGTCAACGGCTTGCCAGCTCAGCAGAAGAAGCCCCCGGGCCATGCGCCTCCAGCGCCACAAGCCAATTCCCGTGACCAGTGAGACTCACTCATCGCACACCGAGGTACTGGTGTGACTAAAGAGGCGAAATTGCCTTAGGTGGACGAGCGACCGGGCGGCGCCGGGCGGAGGGAGCCGGGAGGCCGAGCCGGGCGGACGGGGACGGTGGCGCTGGGCGGGGCGGGCGGGCCGGGCGGGCGGGCGGGCGGACAGACGGGCGGACAGACGGGCGGGGCTAGGCGGGGGGGTGGGCTAGGCGGAGGGCGGCGGCTACTAGGTGGTCGGCTCGGAGTTTGGCGGCGGGTTCTTCGCGGATGGTGTCGGCTAGGAATTGGCCGGGGTCTAGGGCTACGCGTTCGGCTTCGCGGTCGCCGCCGGCGTCTAGCCAGTACTTGAGCTGGGGGCCGTCGACTTCGGGGTGGAACTGGACGGCCAGGTGTTGGCCGACGGCGAAGGCCTGGACGGCGATCTCGTTGCGGGCCAGCACCCTCGACTGGGGCGGGGGGAGGCAGCGGTCGCCGTGGAACTCCAGCCAGGGGCCTGGGGGGACCACGGCGGGGGCGAGCGACTCGACCAGGCGCCAGCCGATCTCCTTGGCGGGCATGGCCTCGACCCGGCCGCCGAAGGCGGCGCACAGGGCCTGGGCGCCGAAGCAGATGCCGAGGACCGGGACGGCCGCCTCGTCGGCGCGGCGCAGCCAGGCCAGCTCGTCGGCGATCCAGGCGTCGGCGTCGTTGACCGAACTGACCGCGCCGAGCACCACGACGTGATCGAATCCGGCCGGGTCGGGCAGCGGGCCGTCCTGCGTGACCAGGTGGACGGTGATCTCGGCGGCGCGCGCCTCGAAGGCCGCGCCGATGAAGCCGGCCGAGTCCACGTCGTGGTGCCGGATGACGAGCACTCGCATGATGCCTCCGCGTCCGTTGCCGATCGGTTCGTTTGGTGCCAAACTATCAAGGGTGGCGGCCGGTGCAGTCGATCTAACCGATCTTGACATGTGGGCCCGTGGGGTGCCATACGCGGAGTTCGGGCGGCTTAGGGCGGAGGCGCCCGTGGCCTGGTTCCCGGACGAGGGCTCGGGCTTCTGGTCAGTGCACAGGTACGCCGACATCGTGGCCGCCAGCAGGGACGTGGCGACGTACTCCTCGGCGCGCGGTATCTCGTTCGAGGAGCCGACCGACGAGGACATGGCGGCGCGGCGGACGATCATCGACACCGATCCGCCCGAGCACACCAAGCTGCGCAAGATCGTGTCCGGGCACTTCTCGCAGCGGGCGGTCGCGGTCTACGAGCACTTCATCGCCGGGCTCACCGAGGACGTGCTCGACCGGTGCCCGGACGGCGGGGCCTTCGACTTCGTCGACGCGGTGGCGAAGGAGGTGCCGATCCGGGTGCTCGCCCGGATCATGGGGCTGCCCGGGGCCGACCTCGACCTGTTCATCGACCTCGGCGACCGGCTGATCGCCAACACCGACCCGGACATCACCGACGTCGTCTGGGGCCGGGACGACACCGACGCCTACCGCAGGTACCCGTTCCGCAGCCCGTACGGCAAGCAGCTGTGGGACCTCGGCCGGCAGGTGGTCAAGGGACGGCTCGCCGATCCGGGCGACGACCTGCTGTCCAGGCTGCTGCGCGCGGAGGTGGACGGGGACAGGCTCAGCGAGACAGACCTGGACAACTTCTTCTC
>JASHTQ010000667.1 GCA_030040475.1 Streptosporangiaceae bacterium | reverse complement strand
CCTTGACGGTCTGCTGCTGACCGGCGGCCGGGATGTCGACCCTTCGCTCTACGACGAGTCTCCGCACCCCGAGACCGACACGCCAGACCACCGGCGTGACCGGTTCGAGCTGGCGATAGCCCGCGCGGCCATCGATGCCGATCTCCCGTTCCTGGCGATCGGCCGCGGCCTGCACATCCTGAACATCGCGCGCGGCGGCACCCTCATCCAGCACCTGCCGGACCGACTGGGCAACGCGAGCCACCGCCCGGACCCGATCAAGCTGACGACGCACGACGTTCAGGTCAGCGCCGCGAGCAAGCTAGGCCACGTGCTCGGCGGCGCGGCGCACGTGCCGGCCGCTCATCACCAGGCGATCAACAGGATCGGCAACGGGCTGCTCACCGTGGCCTGGACCGAGGACCAGGTGATCGAGGCGGTCGAGTTGCAGGGCCACAGGTTCGGCATCGGCGTGCAGTGGAACCCGGAGGACGGCGACGACCTCAGGCTCATGGAGGCCCTGGTGACCGCGGCGAAGACCGCCCCCGCGCCGCCCCAGCCCGCGGAGACTCCGGCAACCCCGGCCTCCTCGTCGACGTCCTCCCGCTCCAAGCGCAACTCCAAGCGCCACGCCGCCCGCTCCTAGCTCCGTTCCCTGGCTGGGCTCCCTGTTTCCTGGCTGGGCTCCCTGGCTGGGCTCCCTGGCTGGGCTCCCTAGCTGGCGGCTAGCTCCCGGCCCGACCCGCTGACGGGCTTGGTACCCGCGACCGCGCGGCCGCCCGCCACGGTACAGTCCGGGCCGCACCGGCGCGGCGTGCCCTGCCAGCCCTGCCGGCGCAGGACGGCGGCGATCTCAGCGGCGGTCGCGCAGCGCCGCTCGGTGACGTCGGGCCAGCCGTATCTGAGCGTCCTGGTGCCCAGCGCCAGGTTGGCGTTGTCCCTACGGGTGTCGCGCCAGCGGCTTTCCGCCGGGTGGGCCGCCAGCCCGTCGAGTTCGGCGCAGACGCCGTAGTCCTCGTACAGATTGTCCAGGTACCGCATCCCGCTGCCGAGCCTGCGCCCGGCCTGGCGCCGTGCGGCGGGCAGGCCGTGGGCGCGCTCCACGCCGTTGACGTAGTGGCGCTCGAGCGGCGAGTGGACGCCGTCGGCGGCATCCTGCAAGGCAGCCGTTATCCAGCCCCGCCACCGCATCCTCGGCCGGCCGGCCAGTGCCTTGCCCAGCGCCTGCGGCGTGCTGAGCCGCCGGCCTACCGCCCGCGAGATCCACCCGTAGGCGTCGTCAAACGTCCGGGCCGCCGCCACCAGGTCCAGCACCGTGTCCTCCACCGAAGTCCGAGGCAAGATCCACGGCGCCTCCCACTCCGCCGCCAGCTTCCGGCACCGGTGGATAACTAGGCCCCTGATCTTCGTGTGCCTGGTGGGATGCCGTTCGGCCGGAACGCTGACATGGATGCGCGAACCGGGCTTGTCGGTAAGACCGTGTAGTTCTGCCGCGGTCTCGTGGCTGAGCACGGCGCCTGGTCCGACGCGGAGCACCGCTGCCCACAATTTCGCCTCTCGCGATGGATCTCCGGTAAAGGTCGCATAGGCTCCGCGGTGCAGGCGCTGCCATGTTCCAGAGCGAAGTCGCCAATCGATCGCTTTGTCGGTGAAACCGGCCTCACTTGCCTGTTCCCTGGAGATAACCCGGAATTGGGACTGAAGCTGGCTGCGCCAGGTCAAGCTGCGTTTATCTGCCATGGTTCCACCCTGAACCGCTCCGCCGCCCGACCGCCACCCCAACCCTCAACCTGTGGATAACCGCGAAATCGGCCTGTGGATAACCCCTAAACGAAGATCGTGGGTCGTTACTGCCCTCCCAGGGGTAGTAACGACCCACAATCATTCGGTCTTGGCTCGCTGGGTCTGATTCGGGCCGGTTCGGCGGGGCTGTGCACCTGGAAGCAGGGGTCAGATCGGGGGCTGGTAGCCGCTGACCCAGTGGACTTGGAGCCAGGCCATGAAGCTGGACCAGGCGCCGGTTACCTCGAGCAGGCCCACGCACACCAGCATGGCGCCGCCGATCACGGTGACCAGGCGCGCTCGCCGCCTGGCGAACGCGAAGGCGCGCATCGCGAGCTGGAAGCCGAACGACACAAGCAGGAACGGCACCCCTAGCCCCAGGGCGTACACGAAGGCGAGCACGGCGCCGCGGGCGGCCGTGCCGGTGGACGCCGACAACGCGAGCACGGCGGTGAGCGTGGGCCCGATGCAGGGGGTCCAGCCGAGCCCGAACATCACGCCGAGCAGCGGCGCCCCGGCCAGGCCGGCCTTGGGCCGCGCGGACGGGCGCACGATCCGGCCGGCGAAGGAGAACCGGTCGAAGGCCCCGGCGAACAGCAGCCCGAGCAGGATGGTCAGCCCGCCGAGTACCTGCGTCAGCACCCGGGCATGCCCGGTGAGCAGGTGGCCGAGCCCGCCGAGGGCCGCGCCGTAGGCGACGAACACGACGGAGAACCCGAGCACGAACAGCGCCGTCCCCGCGACCACCCTGGACCGCGGTGCCACCGCGGCCCGCGCGATCGGCCGCGCGGGCGCCGCCACCGCGACGCTCGAAGCGCCCGCCGCGACGCTCGAAGCGCCCGCCGCGACGCCGGAAGACCCCGCCGCGGCCAGGGCGCCAGGGCCTGCCACGCCCGAAGCGGTAGCGGAAGCTGCAACCGAAGCCGTAACCGAAGCCGGGGCCTCCGGGGCACCCGGGGCCTGCGGGGCACGCGAGGCTCCGGCCATGCCGGTGACGAACGAGAGGTAGCCGGGCACGAGCGGCAGGCAGCACGGAGACAGGAACGTGACGGCCCCCGCCGCGGCGGCCACAGGCAACGCCAGGATCAGCGGGCCGGAGGTCACGAGCTGGCCGATTCCGCTCATGTCACCTCCGGCGCGGTGAAGGGTGCAGGGCCGGAGCGGCCCACAGATCACTATGCCACGCCGTCCGCTGGCAGGTCGACGCCTGTGTACTACATCACGTAGTCGAAGAGCGCCCGGCGCCGGTAGCAGGGCCCGGCAGCACCA
>JASHTQ010000084.1 GCA_030040475.1 Streptosporangiaceae bacterium | reverse complement strand
GCCGCCGGAGGAGAACCAGTCGCCGATGATCTCCTCGGTCCAGCCGGCGTGCGGCTCCTGCTCGGCGATCTGCCCGGGCGGGCTCTGCCGCCCGCCGTACCTGTTGGCGGTGTCGAAGAAGTTGATGCCGATCTCGTGCGCGCGGTCCATGATCGCGTGCGCCTCGGCTGGCGGGGTCAGCGGCCCGAAGTTCATCGTGCCAAGGCACAGACGGCTGACCCGGAGGCCGGAGCGGCCCAGATGCGTATATTCCATACGCCTAGCCTTTCACGGCGCCGATCGCGGCGCGGTGGGCGGCGACGCGTTCGCGGGTGCCGCAGGCCGGGGAGCAGTAGCGGCGGGCGGGGCCGCGGCCGACGTTGACGAAGGGGCGGCCGCAGGACGGGGAGGCGCAGAAGGCGGCGGGCGGGGCCTGACGCTCGGCCAGCAGGACGGCTAGGGCCAGGCAGGATGAGGTGAGGAACCACTCGGACCAGGGGGCGTCGTCGCTGCTGTCGACGTGCAGGTGCCAGGCGGACGTGCCGCCGTGGGCGGTCAGCCTGGGGGGATGGGCGCACTCGGCGAGCAGGGCGTTGATCCGGGTTGCGGCGGTTGCGGCGTCGGCGGCCGCGAATACGGGACGCAGCCTGGCGGCGGCGCGGCGGAGGTCGGCGAGATCGGCAGGTGAGATGTCGGCGGCCTCGGATTCGCCGTAGTCGCGCAGCACCTCGATGAGGCGGCCGCGCTCCGCCGCCGTGCCCGGCGCGAGGCGGTTGCCGGGCCAGGGGATCAGGACGGCGAGGATGTCGGCCGTGCGCAGCGCGGCGTCGTGAACGCTGCCGCCGAGAAAACCCTTCGGGCGTTCCATACGCGACACTGTAACGTGTTTTCATGGATTCTCGTTACGTCCTGTGGCGCAAGCTGTGGAGGTATCTCGGGGGCGCGGCGGCGGCCAGGGCGGGGGACGAGATGTCGGGGCCGGCGCTGCTGCTGCTCGGCTTCGCGGTGACGCGCGGGCCGGCGGCCGGGTCTGAGCTGCTCGCAAGCCTGACCGTCGCGGCGGCGGCGGGCGGCCCCGCCTTCGGCGCGCTGCTCGACCGCAGCAGGCGGCCGGCCAGGCTGCTCGGCGGGACGCTTGGCGCCTACGCGCTGGGCATCGTCGTCATCTCGGCCGTGCTCGGCCGGCTGCCGATGCCGGTTGTCGTGGCGCTTGCGCTGGTCACCGGGGTGTTCAACCCGGCGGTGGCGGGAGGCTGGACGGCGCAGCTTCCCCGCCTGGTGACCGGAGCGGAGCTGGCCAGGGGCTCGGCGCTGGACGCGCTCAGCTACAGCGCGGCCAGCCTGGCCGGTCCGGCCCTCGCGGCGGTGATCGCCGCCGGGCTCGGGACCCGGGTCGCGGTCCTTGCGGCCGCGGGACTTGTGGCCCTGGCCGTGCCGGCGGCATGGTCGCTGGCGCGCTACCCGCCGATGGCCGCCGGCGGTCCTGCGCCCCCTGCGCCCCCTGCGCCCTTCGTGGCAGGTTTCGCGGCGATCGTGCGGCGGCGCAGGCTGCTGCGGGCCACCGCGACGTCGGCGGTGTCCTACGTGGGGATCGGGATGCTCCTCGTCTGCTGCCCGGTGCTCGGGGCTGAGCGGCTCGGCGGGTCGGCACGCGGCGCGCTGCTGATCAGCGCGATGGCGGCCGCCTCGCTCGTCGCCAACGCGATCCTGGCCCGCCGCCCGTGGCGCGGCGAGCCCGACGTCCGGGTCCTCGGCAGCACGCTGCTGATCGGGGCAAGCATGGCAGCGGCGGCCGTCGCGCCGGGCTGGCTCACGATGGCCGCGGTCGCCGCCGGCGGCGGCGGCGAGGGACCGCAGCTGACCGCGCTGTTCGCGATCCGGCACCGGGAGACCCCCGAGCAGATGCGAGGGCAGATCTACACCACGGCGGCGAGCCTGAAGATCGCCGGCCTGGCGGCCGGCGCGGCGCTCGCCGGGCCGCTGGCCGGGCGTTCGGTGACCGCCTGCCTGCTGGTCGCGGCCGGCACCGAACTGTGCGCCGCCGCGGTCTACCTGCTGACCGGGCCTGGGCGGGCGATCCGCGCGGCACCACCCGGATCGGCAGTGGCCGAGCCGGCCAAGCCGGCCGAGCCGGAACGCGGAGGACCCGCCACGGGGCCGAGCAAGGATCCTGGCACAAGCACCACGGCTCGTTCGGGATAATGATTTTGATCTTTGTTATGCTTATCTGTATGCGTTGTGTACTGGGTGCTTGGTGGCCGGCCGGGTAGGGCGGTCTCTGTAGCATCCATGTTCGGGCCGTCCGGGCGGGCGGCCTTTTTCATGCCCCGTTTTCCCTGCCGGGGTGGCCGTCCTCCGGGCGCTAAGGAGAGGACGATCACCGATGAGTACCGCACTCGCGCTGCGGCGTTCGGCCGAGCTTGAGGCAATGATCGACGCCGACGCCGGGCGGTTCCGGATCTTGACCGGGGACCGGCCGACCGGGCCGCTGCACCTCGGCCACTATTTCGGCACCTTGAGGAACCGGGTCAGGCTGGCCGATCTCGGCGCGGAGGTCTTCGTGCTGATCGCCGACTACCAGGTGCTGACCGACCGGGACACGGCGGAGCGCCTGGACGAGCATGTCACCGCCATGATGCTCGACTACCTGGCGATCGGGCTCGACCGGGCCACGATCTTCGCGCACAGCGCGGTGCCCGCGCTCAACCAGTTGCTGCTGCCGTTCCTCAGCCTGGTCTCGGTGCCCGAGCTCAGCCGCAACCCCACGGTCAAGGACGAGATCGCGCACTCCAGGCAGTCCGCCGTCAGCGGCCTGATGCTGACCTATCCCGTGCACCAGGCCGCGGACATCCTGTTCTGCAAGGCCAACCTGGTGCCCGTGGGCCAGGATCAGCTGCCGCACCTGGAGGTCACCCGGACGATCGCGCGGCGGTTCAACGACAGGTACGCGCCGGTGTTCCCGGTGCCCGACGCGCTGCTGTCGGCGGCGCCGCTGCTGCTCGGGACCGACGGGACCAAGATGAGCAAGAGCCGCGGCAACACCATCCCGCTGTCGGCGAACGCGGACCAGACGGCGCGGCTGATCCGCGCGGCGAAGACCGATGCGCAGCGGCACATCGCCTATGACCCGGATGCCAGGCCCGAGGTCTCCAGCCTGGTCCTGCTCGCGGCGCTGTGCCTGGGCCGCGACCCGCGGCAGGTGGCCGCAGAGGTCGGCGCCGGGGGCTCGGCCGCGCTCAAGGACACCGTCACCGCCGCGGTCAACCAGACGCTGGCCCCGGTCAGGGCGCGGCGGGCCGAGTATGCGCGGGACCTCGGTTACGTCCGGCAGGTGCTGCGGGACGGCAACGAGCGGGCGAACGACATCGCCGCGGCGACGCTGACCGAGGTCCGGGCCGCGATGGGCATGCACTACTGACCGCCGGGCCGGCCAGCGGATCTCGGGCCAGCGGATCTCGGGTCAGCGGATCTCGGCGGGGGTGTCGAGGACCCGCCCGGCGCCGACGATGCGCTCGGCGCCGCACAGGGTGAACGACCCGGTCAGCGGCAGCCGATCCGACGCGCCGCCGACCGCCACGCCGATCTCGCCCGGTTCGACGACGCGCACGCCCGCCGTGCCGTGGAACGCGGTGCGGTCGGCGTGCAGCCGGAACGTCACCCGGCGGGCCTGCCCCGGATCGAGCGGGACCCTGGCGAAGCCCGCCAGCCACCGGACCGGGCGGACGACCTGGGCCACGGGGTCGCTCAGGTAGAGCTGGACGACCTCGGTACCCGGCCTGGTGCCGGTGTTACGCACAGTGCAGGAGATCTCTGCCGTGCCGTCAGTCTCGATCTGCTCCGGGCCGACGGCCAGGTCGGCGTACTCGAAGTCGGTGTAGGACAGCCCATGGCCGAACGCGAACAGCGGGGTCGGGTCGATCGAGCTCGCCGGATGCCGGCCGGCCAGCCGGGAGCGCAGGTACGAGGATGGCTGCGCCCCTGCCAGCCTGGGCATCTCGACCGGCAGCCGGCCGCTGGGGACCACCCGTCCGGACAGCACGCCGGCGATCGCCGCGCCGCCCTCCTCGCCGGGGAAGAACGTCTGGACCGCGGCGGCCAGGCGGCCGACGGCCGGGCCGATTGCGTAGGGGCGGCCGGTTACGAGCACCAGGACGACCGGCGTGCCGGTATCGGCCAGCGCCTGCAGCAGGTCCTCCTGCACGCCGGGCAGCCGCAGGTCGGCAGCGTCGCAGCCCTCGCCAGAGGTACCGCGGCCGAACAGTCCCGCCTTGTCCCCGAGCACGGCGAGCACGACGTCGGCGGCGCCGGCGAGTTCGGCCGCGGCCGCGAACCCGGAGCGGTCCTCGCCGCGGACGTCGCAGCCGGGCACGTGCGAGATCGACGCCTCGGGCAGTTCGGCCCGCAGCGCGCCGAGGAGCGTGGTCACCGCCACGCCCTCGGCGGCCTCCGGGTACCTGCCGCCTAGGTGACGGGCCATGCTGTAGCAGCCGAAGAAGGCCAGCGGATCGTTGGCGAGCGGCCCGATCACGGCAAGGCGGGCGTCCGGCCGCAGCGGCAGCGAGGCGTCCCGGTTTGCGAGCAGGACCACGGATTCCTCGGCGAGGCGGCGGGCCAGGTTGCGCTGAGCCGGCGGGTCCAGGTCGATGACGGCGCCCGGATCGCCGGCCGCCGCGCTCCAGCCCGGGTCGAGCAGGCCGAGCTCCAGCTTCTGCCGCAGCACCCGGCCGGCCGCCCGGTCGACGAGCTGGGGCGGCACCTGGCCGGTGCGCACCGCGGCCACAAGCGCCGTGCCGTAGCAACAGACGCTGGGAAGCTCCACGTCCAGGCCCGCCTCAAGGGCCAGCGCCGCGGCGTCGGCCGCGGTCCCGGCCACGCCGTGCTGCGTCTGCAGGAAGGTGATGGCGAAGTAGTCCGAGACGACAACGCCGTCAAAGCCGAGTTCGTCGCGCAGCACGCCGGTGAGCAGCCCGCGGTCGGCGCTCACCGGAACGCCGTCCACGTCCGTGTAGGACGGCATCACCGACCTGGCGCCGCCGAGCCGAATCGCCATCTCGAACGGCAGCACGAGAACGTCCGCGAACTCGCGCGTGCCCATGGCCACCGGGGCCAGGTTGCGCCCCGCGCGGGAGGCAGAGTATCCGGCGAAATGCTTCAGCGTCGCCTGGATCCCGGCAGCCTGCAGGCCGCGCACGTAGCCGGTGCCGATGCAGCCGACCAGGTAGGGGTCCTCGCCGATGCTCTCCTCGGTCCGCCCCCAGCGCGGGTCCCTGGTCACGTCGAGCACCGGCGCGAGGCCCTGGTGGATGCCGACCGCGCGCATGCTGGACCCGATGGCCTCGGCCATGTCCCGCACCAGCCCGGGGTCGAAGGAGGCGCCCCAGGCAAGCGGGGTCGGGAATACCGTGGCGGTCCAGGCGGAGAAGCCGGTCAGGCACTCCTCGTGCGCGACTGCGGGGATGCCGAAGCGACTCGCCGCGACGATCTGGGCCTGGAGCTCGGCCAGCCCGCGGGCGGCCGTGTCCGGGGCTACCGGGCGGGTGCCGAAGAACCGGGTGACCTGGCCGAGGCCGTCGCGGATCACCTCGGCCAGCGGCGGCGGGCTCGCGCCGTGGCCGTCCTGCATCGGGGCGACGTTCGGGTCACGCGTGTCGGTGCCGATCCAGAAGCTGGTCAGCTGGGCGGCCTTCTCCTCCAGGGTCATCCGGGCCAGCAGGTCCTCGGCCCGCTCCGCGGCCGGGCGCGACGGGTCGCGCCAGACCTGCGTGACGGCCGTACCAGGCTGGGACACTGAGGGATGGCTCACCGGTACGTTCCCACCCGGCCCACGAGGTCGGCGGGCCCGGTGGACTCCCGCGTGATCAGCTCGGTCGACAGCTCCACCCGCCGGCTGCGCAGCGACATGTCCTCGATGAGCTCGCCGAGCATCTGCGCCGCGACGCGGCCCATCTCGGCCAGCGGCTGGCGCACCGTGGTCAGCGGCGGCGAGACCCACCGGGCCACCGGAAGATCGTCGAAGCCGACCACGCTCAGGTCCTGCGGTATCCGCAGGCCGCGCTGGCGCGCCGCCTCGTAGACGCCGAGCGCCTGCTGGTCGCTGCCGGCGAAGATGGCGGTCGGGCGGTCAGCCAGGTCGAGCAGCTCACCGCCGCGCAGGAATCCGCCCTCGTGGTAGAAGTCGCCGTGCCTGATCAGGGCCAGGTCGAACCGGATCCCGGCCCGCTCGAGCGCCGACCGGTAGCCGTCGAGCCGGGCCCGGCTGCACAGGTAATCCTCGGGTCCCGCGATGGCCGCGATCCGGCGGTGCCCGAGGCTGAGCAGGTGCTCGGTGGCCGCCAGGCCGCCGGCCCAGTTGGTGGCGCCGACACTCACCAGCTCGGGCGGCGGGGGGTTGACCGGGTCGACCACGACCAGCGGGATGCCGTCGCTGCGCAGCTGGCCGAGCTGATCCTCGGTGAGCTCGGAGGTCACCAGGATCACGCCGTCGGTATCGTGGCTGGCCAGCGCGCTTGTCCAGCTGGCGGGCCGGGCGTTGCCGTGCCGCACGGACGAGACGGCGACGCCGGTCTCGTGCGCCGCGCCCCATTCCTCTACCCCGCGCAGGATCTCGACGGCCCACGGGCTGTCCAGGCCGTTGAACACGAGGTCGATGAGCCCTGACCGGTGCCGCCGGCGCGTCCCTGCCCGCGAGTAGTGATGCTTGTCGAGCAGCCGCTCGACCCTGGCGCGGGTGGCGGCCGCGACATCGGGGCGCCGGTTGACGACCTTGGACACGGTGGGCAGCGAGACCCCCGCCTCGGCCGCGATGATGGCGAGAGTGATGCGCCGCGAGTCGTCTTCCCTGCCTACAGGCGGCGCAGTCGTGGACCTGTCGAGCGCTTGCTCCCTGCTTGACGGCACCCGGTCACCTTCCCCGAAACAATTTCGATAGCGGTATCGTAACGCCTAGCGCCGCGCTCGTCATCTACTAACTTGGCCCGGATCGTTATTTCGGTCACATATCGGGCCGCAGGAGCTAGGCCGGAGCCTACAGCACGGTGCGCCGGGCGCTATCGGGACGGCGGATCCGTGGATCCCCGCACGACAAGTTCGGTGGCCAGTTCCATCCGGGGGCTGGACAGCGTCAGGCCCTCGACGAGAGTGCTGAGCATCTCGGCCGCGAGCCTGCCCATCTCGGCAAGCGGCTGGCGGATCGTCGTCAGCGGCGGTGAGGACCACCGGGACATGGGCAGGTCATCAAAGCCGACGACGCTCAGATCCTGCGGGACGCGCAGGCCGCGCTGGCGCGCCGCCTCGTAGACGCCGAGCGCCTGCTGGTCGCTGCCCGCGAAGATGGCACTGGGCGGTTCGGCCAGGTCGAGCAGGGACTGCGCCCGCAAGAACCCGCCCTCGTAGTGGAAGTCGCCGTTCCGTACGAGCCCCGGGTCGTACGTCAGGCCCGCGCGCTCCAGTGCCGACCGGTAGCCGTCGATGCGGGCATGACTGCACAGGTAGCTTTCCGGGCCGCCGATCGCGGCGATCCGGCGGTGCCCGAGGCCGAGCAGGTGCTCGGTGGCCACCAGACCGCCTGCCCAGTTGGTGGCGCCGACGCCCGGCAGGTCAGGATCGGGCAGGTTGACCGGGTCGATGACCACCAGCGGGATATCTTCCTCACGCAGCTGGCGCAGCTGGCCCGTGGTGAGCTCCGAGGTGACCAGCAGCACCCCGTCGGTGGCGTGGCTGGCCAGCGCGCTTGTCCAGCTGGCGGGCCTGGCGCTGCCGTGGCGAACCGAGGAGACGGCGGCGGCGATGCCGTGCGCGGAGCACCACTCCTCCACCCCGCGCAGGATCTCCACCGCCCACGGGCTGTCCAGCCCGTTGAAGACCACGTCGATGAGGCCCGCGTGCCGGCCCCTGCGGATGCCCGGGCGCCGGTAGCGGCGCTCACCGAGCAGCTGCTCGACCCGCGCTCTGGTGGCGGCGGCGACGTCGGCGTGCCCGTTGATGACCTTGGAGACCGTGGGCAGCGAGACACCGGCCTCGGCGGCTATCTCGGCAAGCGTCGGCCGGGTGCGCCGGCTTGGCCCCGCCTGCTGGCCTTGCCCGTCACGCCGATCGGAAAGCGTCACGTCGTCCGCACCTCCCCAGCCCGACCTCCCTAGCCCGGCCTGAGGCAGGATAGGCCGCCGGAAGCCCGTCTCGAAAGTTATCGTGCGGCTATCGTAGCCGAGCCGTTAGCAGATCGCGATGCACCAGACCTACGGATTATGTGAAGGCCAAGGCCAGGCAACTATAGGCACGCTTCGGGCGGCGGCTGAAACTATCGAGTTAAATCTATGCGAACTTGAGTCTTGACCGGTAACACGGGGCTTTTTAAGATGTCGGCACATCGAAACTTTTCTGTGTGAGCGGCCGATCTTCTCGATGACCTATCGCGCGGACAAGAGTTGACCTGGACGATTTGCCAAGCGGCCGGGAGATCCGTCGCGGTCTGCAAGGGAGAAGGGTGCCAGATGATCTTCCTGGCGCGGCGCTTCGGCTTCTACCTGGTGACCGCATGGGCGGCGATCACCATGAACTTCTTCATCCCGCGCCTGATGCCCGGCAACCCGGTCGAGCTTCTGGTGTCCAGGCTGTCCGCGCAGGGCCCGGTCTCGCCGGGCCTGTACCACGCCCTGGCCGTTGCGTTCGGCCTGAACACGAACAGTTCGGTGCTGACGCAGTACTTCCAGTACTGGGGCCAGCTCGCGCACGGCAACCTCGGCATCTCGATCACGTATTACCCGTCCACCGTGACGAGCGTGATCGCGGGCGCGCTGCCGTGGACGATCGGGCTGGTCGGGATGGCGACGATCATCGCCTTCGTGGCCGGGACGGCCATCGGCACCGTCGCGGCCTGGCGGCGCGGGTCATGGCTGGACGTCGCGCTGCCCACCACCGCGTTCCTGCAGGCGCTGCCGTACTTCTGGCTCGGGCTCGTGGCGATCCAGATCTTCGCCGTGAAGCTCGGCTGGTTCCCGATCTCCAGCGGCTACACGGCGGGCCTGACGCCGGGGTTCAACGGCAGCTTCCTGGGCAGCGCGAGCTACCACGCGCTGCTGCCGGCCGCCACGATCGTGGTGGCGTCCATGTCTGGCTGGATGGTCGGCCAGCGCAACGTGATGATCACCACGCTGGACCAGGATTACGTGCTCGTCGCGCAGGCCAAGGGCATATCCCAGCGCCGCGTCATGATCATGTACGCGGCGCGGAACGCGATCTTGCCGAACTTCGCCAGCTTTGCCCAGGCACTCGGGCTCGTCGTCTCCGGCGCGCTGCTCGTCGAGCTTGTCTTCTCCTATCCCGGCGTCGGCTACGTGCTGCTCAGCGCGGTGAACAACGAGGATTACCCGCTGATGGAGGCGATCTTCCTGATCATCACGCTGGCCGTGCTCGCCGCGAACTTCATCGCCGACCTCGTCTACGTGCTGCTCGATCCGCGGGCGCGGCAGGAGGCCTGATCGATGGCTGTACAGTTCGAGACCAGCGCCGAGCTGGGCGTGCTCGCGCCGGAGCCGGCCACCAGGACCCGGCCGTGGGCCTGGATCGGCAGGTCCCGGTGGGTGACCGCGGGCCTCATCCTGTTCGGCATCTTCGTGGTCATCGCGATCTTCGGGTCGACGATCGCGCCCTATGACCCGTCGGCGATCACCTCGGCCGTGCTGTCGCCGCCGTCGGCAGCGCACTGGCTCGGCACCACGCAGACCGGCCAGGACGTGCTGTCCCAGCTTCTGGTCGGGGCCGGGCCCACGCTGGTGATCGGCTTCACGGCGGGCGCGATCGCAACCGTGCTGTCGATCATCGTGGGCGTCAGCGCCGGCTACTTCGCCGGCAGCGGCGGGGAACTGCTGTCCCTGCTGTCCAACATCTTCCTGGTGATCCCGGGCCTTCCGCTGCTGATCGTGCTGACCAGCTACGTGCCGCACGCGAGCTCGTGGGTGATCGCGCTCGTGCTCAGCGTCGTCGGCTGGGCCTGGGGCGCGCGGGTGCTGCGCGCGCAGACGCTGGCGTTCAGGCAGCAGGACTTCGTGCTGGCGGCCAAGGCGGCGGGCGAGTCCAACCTGCGCATCATCTTGTTCGAGATCCTGCCGAACGAGATCGCCGTCGTGGCCACGAGCTTCTTCTACACGGTCATCGGCGCCATCGCCTTCTACGTCGCGCTCGTCTTCCTCGGCTTCGGTGACATCAACACCTGGAGCTGGGGAACCATGCTCTACTACGCGGAGAACAACGAGGCCATAACCAGCGGAGCCTGGTGGTGGTACGTGCCGCCCGGCCTCGCCGTCGCCCTCATCCTCCTCTCGCTGGTGATGCTGAACTTCGGCATCGACGAGTTCATCAACCCGCGGCTGCGCACGGCCGGGCTGAGCCGCCGCGAAGTGCGCGCCGCCAGCAGGCAGCAGGGCATCACGCCGGTGCTTGTGAACCGGCCGAACAAGGCGCCCGCCGCCGGCGCGGATACGGTCACCTCCCGGCGGAGGCCCACGTGAGCGCGCCGACGGGACCCGCCGGGACGACGGGACCCGCCGGGACGACGGGGCCGGCCGCGACGACGGGGCCGGCCGCGACGACGGGGCTGAACGGGGCGCGGGCGGGCGCCGGGCAGCCGGTGCTGGAGATCCGCGAGCTCTGCGTGGATTACGGCCGCGGCGACCAGGCCGTGCACGCCGTGATCGACGCGGACCTGACGCTGCACCGCGGCGAGGTGGTCGGCCTGGCCGGCGAGAGCGGGAGCGGGAAGTCGACGCTCGCCTACGGAATGACCCGGCTGCTCCGCCAGCCGGGCATCATCACCGGCGGCAGCGTGCTGTTCCGGCCCGAGGCCGAGCGACCGGACTTCGCCATCGACATCCTCGACGCCTCGCCGGCGATCCTGCGCGGCCTGCGCTGGCGCGACGTGGCGATCGTCTTCCAGTCGGCGATGAACTCGCTGAATCCGGTGCTGACCGTGCAGGCCCAGCTCACCGACACCCTCGCCGCCCACCTTCCGCATGCGGGCAAGGGCGAGCGCCGGGAGCGGGCCGCCGAACTGCTCGGCCTCGTCGGCATCAGCGCCGACCGGCTGCGCAGCTTTCCGCACGAGCTGTCCGGCGGCATGAAGCAGCGCGTGATGATCGCGATGGCGCTGGCGCTCGAACCGCAGATCGTGATCATGGACGAGCCCACGACCGCCCTGGACGTCGTCACCCAGCGGCAGATCCTGCAGCAGATCATGGAACTGCGCGACCAGCTCGGCTTCTCCGTCCTGTTCATCACCCACGACCTGTCGTTGCTGCTCGAGATAGCCGACACGATCGCGATCATGTACGCCGGGCGGATCGTCGAGTCGGCTCCCGCGCAGCGGCTGTTCCGGGCGCCGCGCCATCCGTACAGCGCCGCGCT
Source organism: Streptosporangiaceae bacterium (assembly GCA_030040475.1). The sequence continues at coordinate 20,360 of JASHTQ010000084.1, read as the reverse complement.
GCTCGACTCGTTCCCCTCGCTGCACGGCGAGCGCAAGGTGATGGCCGGGATCCCCGGCTCGCCGCCGGACATGCGCAAGCCGCCGGACGGTTGCGCCTTCCATCCCCGCTGCCGCTACGCGCTGCCGCGCTGCGCCCAGCAGATCCCGATCCTCACCGCCCCGGCGATTCCCGCTGACGGCCGCCGCCTCGTCGCCTGCTGGCTGCACGAGGAACGCGAACTGCCCGACCAGCTCGCCGCGCCGGAGCCGGACGGTGCTGGCCTGGTCGGCAGCACGCCGGTGCCTGCCGCGCCCGAATCCTCCGGAGGCCCGCGATGACCGACACCAGCACCGGCACGTCCGCGGTGCCGGCCAGCGGCCGGCCGCCGGGCACGCCCGTCCTGGAAGCGCGCGGGCTCACCAAGCATTTCCGCGCGCGCTCCCGGGCGGCGCGCGGCAGGAGCCGGATCCGCGGCGTCGTGCACGCCTGCGAGGACGTGGACCTGACCCTCGAGACCGGCCGGGTCACCGCGGTGGTGGGCGAGAGCGGAAGCGGCAAGACCACGGTGGCGCGGATGCTCGCCCAGCTGATCAAGCCGACCAGCGGCACGATCACGCTGGACGGCAAGCCGGTGTCAGGCCGGCGGCTGCACCAGTACCGCCACAAGGTGCAGATCGTGTTCCAGGACCCGTTCGCCTCGCTGAATCCGATCCATAGCGTCCGGTATCACCTGTCCCGGCCGCTGCGGATCCACCACCGGGCGCGCGGCAAGCGCGAAGTGGACGCGTCCGTAGCGGCCCTGCTGTCCCGGGTCAAGCTGGAGCCCCCCGCGCGGTTCGCGGACAAGCTGCCGCACGAGCTGTCCGGCGGCCAGCGGCAGCGAGTCGCCATCGCGCGGGCCCTTGCCGCGGGCCCGACCGTGCTGCTCGCCGACGAGCCGGTCTCCATGCTGGACGTCTCGATCCGGCTTGGCGTCCTCAACCTGCTCGGCGAGCTGCGCGATGTTGAGGGCCTGGCCATTCTCTATGTCACCCACGACATCGCATCTGCCAGGTACTTCGCCGACACGATGACCGTCATGTACGCCGGCCGGGTGGTCGAGTCCGGACCGAGTCTGGAAGTGACCGCCAACCCGGCGCACCCCTATACCCAGCTGCTGCTTGACGCCGCGCCCGATCCGGAACGGCCAGGCCCACAGGTGATCGACGCCCGGGGGTCGGCCCCGAGCCTGATCACACCGCCCTCGGGCTGCCGGTTCCACCCCCGATGCCCCCACGCCATGCCGATCTGCCCGCAGCAGCAGCCGCCGGACATATCGGTGGGCGAGGGCCATGTGGCGGCCTGCTGGCTCCGCCACGCCGATTACAAGGACGCAACCGACAGTCCAACCCCCGCCGGCAACGTGCCGGCCTGACAAGCGGAGCGATCATGAGAAAGAAGGCGACGCTCGCCGCCATGCTGTGCGCCGTTAGCGCGCTGGGGCTGGCCGCGTGCAGCTCGTCGAGCTCATCGAGCTCGACCAGCTCATCCACCACCTCCACCACCTCCACGCTGGTCATGGAGAGCAGCCCGTCGGGTCCCGTGAGCCGGGACTTCAACCCGTTCTCCTCCACCAGCGCGGACAACATCCTCGGCGCCACCAACATGATCTACGACCCGCTGATGCAGTTCGACCTGCTGAAGCCGGGCGTGACCTACCCCTGGCTGGCGACCGCGTACACCTGGTCCAACGGCGGCAAGACGATCACGTTCACGCTGCGCAGCGGCGTGAAGTTCACCGACGGCGAGGCGTTCAACGCCAGCAACGCCGCGTGGGAGTTCAACCTCATCAAGGCGAACGCCGCGATCAACACCAACGGGCTGCCGCTGGCCGGCGCGTCGGCGCCGAACGCGACCACGCTGGTGGTCAACTTCACCTCGCCGGTGTACACGCTGCTGTACTACATCACAGAAACGCCGATGATCCCCGAGGGCATCTGGAGCAAGGCGGGCAACCCGGCCACCTATGCCGACACCAACCCGGTCGGCACCGGTCCTTACGAGCTGTCCTCGTTCTCGCCGCAGGCCGTGATCCTGACCGCCAACAAGAATTACTGGCAGGGCGCGCCGAGCGTATCCAGGCTGGAGTTCCCCGCCTACGACTCCAACACCAGCGCGAACCTCGCGCTGGAGCAGGGGACGCTGGACTGGGCCGGCAACTTCGTGCAGAACATCTCGACAGCCTTCGTGGGCAAGGACCCGACCACCAACCACTACTGGGACGCGCCGCTGCAGACCGAGACGCTGATCCCTAACCTCACCGTGTTCCCGCTGAACAGCCTCGCCGTACGGGAGGCGATCTCCTACGGCGTCAACCGGACCACGATCTCCAACGTCGGCGAGGACTTCCAGCAGCCGCCGGTGCAGGGGGCCGGCTCGCTGACCGGCATCACGCTGCCGCTCGACCAGAGCTACGTCACGCCGGATACCTCGGGCTACGTCGCCACGTATAACCCCGCCAAGGCCAAGCAGATCCTCGAGGCCGCCGGCTGGAAGATGGGCAGCAACGGCTACTTCCAGCTGAACGGCAAGACGCTCGCGTTCTCCATCGAGGACCCGTCCGCCTACACCGACTTCATCACCGACGACCAGATCATGGCGCAGGAACTGAAGGCGGTCGGCATGGACGTGACCGTGAACGGCACCTCGGTCCAGAAGTGGACCACCGACCTGGCCACCGGTAACTTCCAGGCGATCGCGCACTGGGGCAACGGCGGCCCGACACCGTACTACCTCTACGACAACTGGCTGGACACCGACCTCACCGCGCCGATCGGCAAGACCGCGACCGGCGACTACGAGCGGTTCTACAACACCACGGCCGAGAACGACCTGAAGTCGTTCGCCGGCACCGCCGACACCGCGACTCAGCTTGCCGACGTGGTCAGCATGGAGAAGATCGTCGCGACCCAGCTGCCGGTCATCCCGCTGTTCTACGGGGTGGCGTGGTTCGAGTACAACACCAGCAAGTTCACCGGCTGGCCGTCGCCGTCCAACCCGTACGCCCCGGGCGAGCCTTCCGGCCCGTTCAACGAGATCACCGTGCTGCACCTCAAGCCGGTCAGCTAGAAGCTAGGTCAAGGCCCGGCCGCGGCCCACTGGGTCGCGGCCGGGCAGTTCCGTTCATCGAGGTGCCGGTCCCGGCAGGACCGCGTCGTCCATGGCATGGTTAGGCGCGTGGACCTCGTGACGTCGTTGCGCCGGGCCGGGGTCGCCCGCGGCGACCTCGTGGGGCTGGCCTTCTCCCCCGCCCTCCCCCATGGTCCCGGGATCGGCGTGGCCACGGCGGGCCACCGGTGGGCCGTGCCCCCTGACGCCGGCGCGATGCCGGACGCCGACCTAGCCGCCGAGGTCGGGCGAGCCGATCAGGTGCTGCGGCCGCGGTGGGCCGTGTGGTCGGGCCAGACCGCGGCGCGCCTGGTGGCCTGCGGCGTGCGGCTGGCGACGTGCTGGGACATCGCCGCCGGGCACCGGCTGCTGTTCGGCGGCTGGCGGGCCGACCCGGGACGGGCCTGGGCGCTGCTGAACGGGCTGGACGCCGAGTCGATTCCGGGCGCCGGGCCGCTCGACCTGTTCGGCATGTCGGGGGGCGACGACGGCGACCCGGTCGGGCCGGACGGGTACCTGCGGGCGGACTGGGTCAGCGGCGGCTGGTCGGAAGGCGGCGGGCGCCTCGCGCGATGGGCGGAGCTGGCCGCCGCCGTGGCCGGGCTCCAGCAGACGGCGCTCGCCGCGCTCGCCGAGCGGCCGATGGCCGTGGCCACCGCCCGCGCGGAGTCCACCGCCGAGCTGTTGTGCGCGGAGCTGTCCGCGGACGGGCTGCCGGTCGACCTGACGGTGGCGGAGCGGGTGCTTACCGGGTTCATCGGGCCCAGGCCGCGCGGCGAGGCCGAGGCCGCCGCGGCGCGCTCGGCCAGGGACGCGGAGGTGATGCGGCACGCGCCGCCCGGCGTTACCGCCGATCTGCGCAGCCCCGCTCAGGTCAAGGCGCTGCTCGCCCAGATCGGGGTGGACGTTCCCGATACCCGCGCCTGGCGGCTGCGCGCGCTCCGCGATGAGCATCCGCTGGTGGCCGCCTTGCTTGACTGGCGGAAGACGGAACGGATCGCGACCACCTACGGGTACGCCTGGCTGGACGAGCACCTCGGCGCCGACGGCAGGCTGCGCGGCGCATGGACCGGGTCCGACGGCGCGGCGGGCCGGATGACCGCGTCGGCGGGCCTGCACAACATGCCGTCCGCGCTGCGCCAGGCGGTGGTGGCGGCCGAAGGGCACGTCTTCGTCCGGGCCGACCTGGGCCAGATCGAGCCGCGGGTGCTCGCCGCGGTGTCCGGGGACCGGGCGCTGGCCGCCGCGGCGCGGGCCGACGACATGTACGCTCCGGTGGCCGAGCAGCTTCGCGTGAACCGGCCCACCGCCAAGGTCGCGGTGCTCGGCGCCATGTACGGGCAGACCACCGGTCACGGCGCGGCGGCGCTGCGCCGCCTCAACGCGGCCTACCCGGTCGCCATGGCCTACCTCGACGCCGCCGACCGCGCCGGTCAGGCCGGCCGGGACCTGCGGACCTACGGCGGCAGGCTGATCGTGCTGGCCCCCTCGGACGGCCCGAGGAGTCCCGGCCGCGCCACCGCCTACGGCCGGTACGCGCGCAACGCGATGATCCAGGGGGCAGCGGCGGAGCTGTTCAAGATGTGGGCGGTCACGGTGCGGGCCAGGTGCGGCCACCTCGGCGCCCGGATCGTGCTGTGCCTGCACGACGAACTGCTCGTGCACTCCCCCGCCGAGCACGGCGCGGCGGTCGCCCGGATCGTCGACGAATGCCTGCTGGAGGCCGCACAGCGCTGGGCGCCGGGCTGCGGGGTCCGCTTCATCGCCGATACCACCGTGGTGCGCGCCTGGTCGGACGCGAAGGCCGGTGCTGCGCCCGCCTAGGCGCCGGCCGCCGCAGTGATCGCGGCGGTGATCGCGGCGGCCAGTTCGGCCGGAGCCTCACACGGGACGAAATGGCCGACGCCGTCGAGCGGGATGATCCCGACGGCGGCGAAGAACTCGCCGACCCGGTCGGACCATTCGCGGGGGAAGAGCGGATCGTGCGAGGGCCACAGCACGGTCGTCGGCACCGCGATCCTTCGCTCCGGCGCGGGCACCCGTTCGGCGAGGGAGGCGGCCACGGACCCGGCGCCCGCCCGGTACCAGGCGATCGAGGCGGCGAACGCACCGGGTGGCCCGTAACCGGACACCAGGTGGTCGAGATGCTCGCCGGTGAACTCGTAACCGGGGCCTGACCAGTGGGACCAGAAGTGCCGCAGGTAAGAGCGGACGGCGTCCGGGCGGCCGTCGATGAGCTCGGTGCACAGGTCGAGGTTGTGGAAGGCCTGGTACCAGAACTCCCGCTGGGCGCCAGGGGACAGGATCCGGTCGCCGATCCCCGGCAGCGGCGGCGAGATCACCAGCGCGCGGACCCGATCCGGCCAGTCCCTGGCGATGGCCTGGGCGATCCGGCTGCCGATGTCGTAGCCGGCGAGGACCGGGCGGTCCAGCCCAAGCTCGTCGATCAGCCCGACGACGCTGCGCGCCTGGGCGGCCGCGCTGTACTGGCCGGCCGGATCGGCCTGGTGCTTGTCGGATTCGCCGAAGCCCCGCAGGTCCGGCACCACCACCTCGGCGCCGGACAGCAGCGGCACGACCTGGCGGTAATCGATCCGGTCACCGGGCCAGCCGTGCAGCAGCACCGCGGCCTGGCCCGCCCCGGTCCGCTCGTAGGCCAGCCGGAACCCGTCGACCGCTGTCTCCTGGCGCATCCCACCAGTATCCCGGCCCGCACGCCGACCCGGCCCGGGGGGTGAGGCGGCGCCCGGGACACGCACCACCGTTCGTTCGGGATAATTCAAATGATTTTTACCGAACGGGCGGTGGTCTCACGTCCGCGGTCGTGGCTCAGGACGGCCAGCTGGACGGCAGCGGGGGCACCGCGTTGGCCCGCACCACGTCGGCGTAGAAACGGGCGCTGGACTTGGGGATCCGGCGCTGGGTGCCGAAATCGACGAAGACGATGCCGAACCGCTTCTGGTAGCCCCAGCCCCACTCGAAGTTGTCGAGCAGCGACCAGACGAAGTAGCCGGCCAGGCTGGCGCCGTCCCTGATCGCCCTCGCGGCGGCCTCCAGGTGCGTGTGCAGGTACCTGACGCGCTCGACGTCGTCGACGTCGCCCTGCGGGTTCACGTAGTCCTCGGCAGCGCGGCCGTTCTCCGTGATGTACAGCGGGAGGCCAGGGGCCTGCTTGGACAGGTCGAGCAGCAGCTGGTGCAGCCCGTCGGGGTCGACGAGCCAGCCCATCGGGGTGCGCTCGAGTTGCTGCGGCCGGTACTCCACGACGCCGGGCACCGCGCACCTGGCGGGCTCCTCGTTCCGCCTGAGGTCGGCGGGGTCTCCGGCGCGCAGGAAGACCGGGGAGTAGTAGTTGACGCCGAGGAAGTCGATCGGCGCGCTGATCGTCTCCATGTCGCCGTCGGCGATGAGCTCGGCGGGCGGCAGCAGGTGCGGCGGGGTCTCGGCCGGGTAGCGGCCGCGCAGCACCGGCTCGAGGTACAGCTGGTTGGCCGCGGCGTCGGTGACCAGCCTGGCGTGCTCGAGGCCGTCGAGCAGGGAGTTCGGCAGCACGCGGACGGGATGCAGGTCCAGGGTGATGCCGACCTCGGCCGCGCCGAGATCGCGCAGGACGCGGTTGGCAAGGCCGTGGGCGAGCAGGACGTGATGGGTGGCGGCGACGGCGGCTTGCGGGTCCCGCAGGCCCGGGGCATGGCTGCCGTGGCGGTAGCCGTTCGACACGATCACCTGCGGCTCGTTGATCGTGATCCAGCGGGCCACCCGGTCGCCGAGCGCCCCGGCGGCGATCGCGGCGTACTCGGCGAAACGCTCGGCGGTGGCGCGCACGGCCCAGCCGCCCTCGTCCTGGAGTTCCTGCGGCAGGTCCCAGTGGTAGAGCGTGACCGTGGCCTCGATGCCGTGCTCGCCGAGCGCATCGAGCAGCGCCCGGTAGTAGTCAAGGCCCCGCTGGTTCGCCGGGCCGCGGCCGCCGGGCTGGACCCGCGGCCAGGAGATCGAGAAGCGGTAGGAGTTCAGGCCCAGCGCGGCCATCAGCGCGACGTCCTCGCGGTAGCGGTGGTAGGAGTCGCAGGCGACGTCGCCGGTGTCGCCGCCCCGGACCTTGCCCGGCGTGCGGCTGAACGTATCCCAGACGGACGTGCCCCTGCCGTCGGCGTCCGCCGCGCCCTCGACTTGGTAGGCGGCCGTGGCCGCGCCCCAGGCGAATCCGGCCGGAAAATACAGGGCGCCGTCCGTACCCGTCATCTGCGTCTCCCTTGTGTAACGCTCCTTGACCGGTCCAATGCTGAGGGTTAGTGTAAGCGCTTAGATTTCCGATGTAAACGTTTACATTACGTTTATGCAAGGGACGATGGCTATGCCCCTGATCGGCAGAACGTGGTAACCCTCTTCGATGTCGCGCGCCTGGCCGGCGTCTCGACGGCAACGGTGTCCCGGGTCGTGCACGGCCAGGACCGGGTCCGCGAGGAAACCAGGATCAGGGTCAGGCGGGCCATCGAGGAGCTCGGCTACGTGCCGGACGGCGCGGCGCAGAGCCTGTCCAGGCGGCGCAAGGACGTCATCGGCATCGTGTGCGTCGAGCGCGAGGCCGAGCCGTACGACATCGAGAACATCGGCCTGCTGTACTACGACGAGGTGCTGCGCGGGGTGGAGGCGCGCATCCGCCACCACAACTGGCTGCTGCTCATGACCTTCATGCAGGGCGACGACGAACCCGACTTCCCGCGGCTTGACTCGATGTCAGGCAAGGTCGACGGGATCCTCATCGGCGAGGGGTTCGTCGCCTCCAGGTACATCGAGCGGCTGGCGGCACGGGTTCCCGTGGTGGTGATCGCGGGCACGCCCGCCGAGCGCGCGGCCGACGTGGTGGCGGCCGACAACTTCTCCGGCTCGGTCGCCATCATCACCCACCTGATCGCCGAGCACGGCCGCCGCCGCCTGTTCCACGTCGGCGGGCCGCCGAACTCCCCGGACGCGAACGAGCGGTGGCTCGCCCTCGAGCACGTGCTGCGCGCAAACCCGGACTGCCAGCTTGTCGGCTCGGCGCAGGGGATCTTCAGCGTCCGCAGCGGCGAGCGTGCCGGGGCGGACCTGCTGGCCAGGCATCGCGGGGCGCTGCCGGACGCGGTGGTGTGCGCCAACGACCAGATGGCGATCGGGGTGATGCGGGCCTTCGCGCCCGCCGGGGTGCGCGTTCCCGAGGACGTGGCGGTGGTCGGCTTCGACGACATCTACCCGAGCAGCCTGTTCGATCCCCCGCTCACCACGGTCCACCAGCCGATGCGCAAGCTCGGCGAGCGGGCCTGCGACCGGATATTGGAGCGCATCGCGGATCCGAGCCTGCGGCCCGCGGTGGAACTGCTGCCGACAGAACTGATACTCCGTGCCAGCTGCGGGTGCCCGCCCGGGATCGTCACCCGCAGGCCGGTGCAGCCGTTCGTCGCCGGGCTCCTGGCGCGGGCCGCGAGCTAGGAGGCGCCATGTCCTTCATCCTCCGCCGCCTGGTCTTCTACGTGGTCGCGGCCTGGGTGGCGCTGACGGTGAACTTCTTCATCCCCCGCGCCATGCCGGGGAACGCGGTCGAGGCCATCATGGCGAAGTTCCCCAGCTTGCAGCCCTCGGCCTATCGCGCGCTGGAGGCAATGCTCGGGGTAGGGCACCCCGGCTCGATCTGGCATCAGTACGGGGCCTATCTCGCCGACGTCTCCCACTTCGACTTCGGCACGGACGTCTCCCAGTACCCGGCCGCGGTCTCCACCCTGCTCGGCGAGACGATTCCGTGGACGCTCACCCTGGTCGGCACGGCGACGGTCATCGCCTTCGTCGTCGGCACCGCGCTCGGCATCATGGCCGGCTGGCGGCACGGCGGCAGGCTCGACCGGGTACTGCCCGGGCTGATGTTCTTGCAGGCGATCCCGTACTTCTTCTTCGCGCTGATACTGATCGAGCTGCTCGCGCTCAAGCTCCACCTCTTCCCCACCGGCGAGGGGTACGCCGGCGGCCTGGTGCCCGGGTGGCACTGGGCGTTCATCGGCAGCGCCATCTACCACTCGCTGCTCCCCGCGCTCACGATCGTGCTGACCTCGATAGCCGGGTGGATGCTGCAGATGCGCAACGTCATGATCACCACGCTCGGCGAGGACTACGTGATCGCGGCCCAGGCGAAAGGCCTGCCCAACCACAGGGTCATCTTCACCTACGCGGCACGCAACGCGCTCCTGCCCCAGCTGCAGGGCTTCGGCCTGGCGCTCGGCTTCGTGGTGTCCGGCGCCCTGGTCATGGAGATCGTCTTCTCCTACCCGGGCATCGGCCTGCTGCTGCTGAGCGCCGTCAGTTCGGACGACTACCCGCTGATGCAGGCGATCTTCCTGGTGATCACCTTCGCCGTCCTGCTCGCGAACCTGATCGTCGACCTGATCATCGTGTTCGCCGATCCGCGCGCCCGGGTGCAGGAGGTGACGCGGTGACCGTCGCGCTGCCGATCAGCGCCGAGGTGACCTCGCTGGCCACCGAGGACGTCGTCCCCGGCCGGTGGCGCCGGATGCCGACGAAGGCGAAGGTGGGCGTCGTCCTCCTCGGCTTCTTCGTCCTGGCGGCCATCATCGGGCCCTTCGTCACGCCCTACGATCCCTCGTACCAGAATCCGAACCCGGCCCTGTCGATGGCCGCGCCGAGCGCGGCTCACCTGCTCGGCACCACGCAGAGCGGCCAGGATGTGCTATCCCAGCTCCTGGTCGGGATACGGCTCACCCTCGAGCTCGCCGTCATCGTCGGCGTGGTGGCCACCGCGCTTTCCGTCGTCGTGGGAGTGACGGCCGCCTTCCTCGGCGGGATATGGGACGAGCTGCTCTCGCTCGTCTCCAACGTGTTCCTCGTGATCCCGGCGCTGCCGCTGCTGATCATCCTGCTCGGCTACCTGCCGCAGAAGGGACAGCTGGCCACGATCGTCGTGCTCAGCGTGCTCGGCTGGCCGTGGGGGGCGAGGGTGATCCGGGCGCAAACCCTGGCGATCCGCAATCGCGACTTTATTTCGGCCGCACGGGAAACGGGCGAGAGCAGCTGGCGGATCATCGCCTTCGAGATCGTCCCTAACGAGGTGAGCCTGATCGCGGCGAGCTTCGTGAACACGGTGCTGTACGCGATCGGGGCCTCGGTGGCGCTGGCCTTCATCGGCCTGGCCGACCTGAACAGCTGGAGCCTCGGCACGATGCTGTACTGGGCCGAAAGCCAGCAGGCGCTGCAGCTGGGTGCCTGGTGGTGGTTCGTGCCGCCCGGCCTCGCGGTGGCGCTGATGGGAACCGCCCTCGTGCTGCTGAACACCGGGATCGACGAGCTCGGCAACCCGCGCCTGCGCGACGCGAGCAGCGCCAGCAGGATCGCCGGACGCTGGCTCCGGCCGACCGACCCGACGCCGGTCCTGGCCGAGGTCGCCCAGCGCCGCACCGGGCTGGCCAGGTTCCTGCACTCGTTCTCCCGCAGCTCCCTGCTCGATAAGACACTGCTCGATGACGAGGAAGGAGGGGGCGCGCGATGAGCGCGGTCCAGGCCGGCGGCGGCGAGCCGGTGCTCGAGATCAGGGATTTCTCTGTCGCGTACCGTACCCCCGCCGGTGACGTGCTCGCCGTGGACCGGGTGAACCTCTCCCTGGCCGCGGGCGAGGTCATCGGCCTGGCAGGCGAGAGCGGATCGGGGAAGTCCACGCTCGCGTACGGCGCATGCCGCCTGCTCCGCGCCCCCGCGCTCATCACCGGCGGCAGCGTCCGCTACCAGGGCCGCAGGCTGGCGCAGGGATCCGAGGCAGCCGACGTGCTGCGGATGCGCCCGGACCAGCTGCGACGGCTGCGCTGGCGCGAGATCGCCATCGTGTTCCAGAGCGCGATGAACGCGCTCAACCCGGTCCTGTCCGTCCGTGACCAGTTGCTTGACGTCATCCATGCCCACATGAGGCTGCCGAGGGACGAGGCGCGGGAACGGACGAGCTGGCTTCTGGACCTGGTCGGCATCCCGCGCTGGCGGCTGCGCAGCTATCCGCACGAGCTGTCCGGCGGCATGCGCCAGCGGGTGATGATCGCCATGGCCCTGGCCACGGAGCCGGAGGTCGTGATCATGGACGAGCCGACCACGGCGCTGGATGTCGTGGTGCAGCGCGACATCCTCGCCCAGATCGTCGAGCTCAAACAGACCCTCGGGTTCTCGATCTTGTTCATCACGCACGACCTGTCCCTGCTCCTCGAGCTGGCCGACCGGATCGCGGTGATGTACGCGGGTCAGCTCATGGAGATCGGCACGGCGGGCGAGATCCACCACGAGCCGGCCCACCCCTACACCAAAGGCCTGCTCAACTCCTTTCCGTCGCTTCGCGGGCCGCGCCGCGAGCTGGCGGGCATCCCCGGCTCGCCGCCCGACCTGCGCCGCCCGTCGCCCGGGTGCCCGTTCGTGCCGCGGTGCGCCTACCGCAGGCCCGAATGCAGCCAGGTCGACATGCGGCTGCTGCCCGTGGCCACGTCCTCCGATCCCGGGCACGTGACGGCGTGCCCGTTCGTGCTCCCCGGCACGCCGGCCCCTGCGGCCCCTCCGGCCGGAGACGCCCGCCTGGACCTTATCGCCAGGGAGACAGGATCATGAGCGAGCAGACGGTGACGTCCGTGGCGGCCGAACGCGGGCCGCTGGCCATGGAGGCGGTCTCGGTCAGCAAGGACTTCAGGCTCGCCCACGGCCAGAAGCTGCACGCGGTGCGGGACGTCTCCTTCAACCTCTACCGCGGCGCGGTCGTCGCCCTGGTCGGGGAGAGCGGGTCGGGCAAGTCCACGGCCGCGCGGCTGCTCGCCGGGCAGGAACGGCTCACCTCCGGCGTGATCAGGCTGGACGGCCAGCCGGTCGAGGTGTCGAGCCGACACGCGTTCACGCGGTATAAGAGCCAGGTCCAGTACGTCTTCCAGGACCCGTTCGCATCGCTGAACCCGGTGCACACCGTGCGCTACCACCTGGAGCGGCCGGTGAAGCTGCACCAGCGGGCCGCGGACGTGCACGCCGAAGTCGTCACGCTGCTTGAGCAGGTACGGCTCACGCCCGCGAAGCAGTTCCTTGCCAAGTACCCGCACGAGCTGTCCGGGGGCCAGCGGCAGAGAGTCTCGTTCGCCCGCGCGCTCGCTGCCCGCCCGAGCGTGCTGCTCGCCGACGAGCCGGTGTCCATGCTGGACGTCTCGATCAGGCTCGAGATGCTCAGCCTCCTCGATGACCTGCGCAGGCGGCTGAGCCTGGCGCTGCTGTACATCACCCACGACATCGCCTCGGCACGCTATTTCGCGGACGAGATCCTGGTGATGTACGCCGGGGAGATCGTCGAGCGGGGCCCGGCCGAGGAGCTCACCCAGCGCCCGGCGCACCCGTACACGCAGCTGCTTGTCGCCTCGGCTCCGGATCCGGACAACCTCGGCAGTGCCCTTCGCGGCGGCGCGGCGGGCGGCGGCGGCGCGGCGCGGCCGAATGGATCACGGAAGCCGGAGAGCGCGGCGGCGGCCGGCTGCCCGTTCAACCCCAGATGCCCGTTCGCCGACGACCTCTGCCGCCGCGAGGATCCGGCTCTCGTGCCGGTCTCCGCCACGCGGGCCGCGGCCTGCTGGCACCTGGACATAGCCGCGCCCGAAGTCGTCTCCGGGCAAGCCGGAGGTGAAGACCCGACGACCAACTAGCCCACAACAGGAGAAACCCGAGAGAAAGACGAGATTTATGAGGAGATTGCATAGCCCAAGACAGTTCTTGGCACTGGCGTCCGGCGTCCTGCTCGCGGGCGGCCTCGCCGCGTGCGGATCGAGTTCGGGCTCGAGCGCGAGCTCGGGCTCGAGCGCCGCCGCAGCCACCGGGAAGACCCTGGTCATGGAGAGCTCACCGGAGACCTCCATCACCCAGGCCTTCAACCCGTACGTCACCACCCAGGCCGCCTACGGCATGGGCGCCGACGGCCTCATCTACGAGCCGCTGATCCAGTTCGACGTGGCCTCGCCGCCGAAGTATTACCCGTGGCTCGCCACGTCGTACGCGTGGTCCAACGGCGGCAAGACGATCACGTTCACCATCCGCTCGGGCGTGAAGTGGAGCAACGGCACGCCGTTCACCCCGGCCGACGTCGCGTTCACGTTCAACATGCTCAAGAGCAACACGGCGATTAACCTCGACGGCCTGAAGATCACCAGCGTGACCACGTCCGGCAACACCGTCACGCTCACGTTCCCCACGGCCCAGTACGCCAACCTGCAGAACATCGCAGGGACCGCGATCGTGCCGAAGGCGATCTGGAGCAAGGTCGCTAACCCGGCGACCTACACGGACCCGAACCCGGTCGGCACCGGGCCCTACGTGCTGGACAGCTTCACGCCGCAGGGCTTCACGCTGAAGGAGAACCCCAGCTACTGGCAAGCCTCCGACATCAAGGTCCCGAAGGTCTACTTCCCGGTCTACACCTCCAACACCGGAGCGCTTACCGCGCTGTTCTCCGGGGCGATCGACTGGACCGGGAACTTCATCCCCGGCCTGCAGAAGGACTTCGTCGACACCAACCCGTCCGAACACGGTTACTGGGAGGCACCAGGCGGCACCAACAGCCTGATGCCGAACCTGAACAAGTGGCCGACCAACCAACTGGCCGTCCGGCAGGCGATCAGCGCGGCGATCAACCGCAGCCTGATTGCCTCGGAGGGAGAGGCGAGCCTGGAGGACCCGGTGCTCAACGCGACCGGCCTCACGCTGCCCACGTACGCCGCATGGTCCGGGCCGGTCGCCAGCATGACGGTCTCGGCAACAGGTAGCGCGGCCGCGGCCGAGGCGATCCTGACCAAGGCCGGCTACACGAAGGGGAGCAACGGCTTCTTCCAGAAGGGCGGCAAGACCGTCGCGCTCACGATCGTCGACCCGGCGGCCTACACCGACTACGCCGAGGACGACTCCATCGTCGCCGGCGAACTGCGGGCGGCGGGCATCGACGCCACGTTCGACGGCATCGCCGTCACCACCTGGGACTCCGATGTCGCCGACGGCGACTTCCAGATGACCATGCACTGGTCGAACGGCGGCCTGACCCCGTACAACATGTACGACGGCTGGCTGGACAGCTCGCTGGCCACCGGCTCGGCGGCGACCGGTGACTTCGAGCGGCTGAACGACCCGGCGATCGATGCCGACCTGGCCGCGCTGGCCGCGGCGCCGACCACCGCCGCGCAGACCACGGCGCTCGCCCCGCTGGCGACGTACGTGGCCGACAACCTGCCCATCATCCCGACCACGACCGCGTCGGACTGGTTCGAGTACAACTCGCAGAACTACACCGGCTGGCCGAGTCAGTCGAACCCGTATGAGAGCGGCCAGCCCTCAGGGTCGAACAACGGCGGCAGCAGCGGTACCGACGAGGTAGTCATCCTGCACCTGACCCCGCGGACGTAGCCGGTTCCCGGCCTCCGCGGTCAAGCGGGCCCGCCCCAGGCAAACCACTTCTGCTCTGGGGCGGGCCACACCCCAAATGAACATTATCCCAGCTAGCACCCTAGGAGCCACGAAGGAAACGAGCTGTTCACCTGGGTTGCGTGCGGTGACGGCGCCGCGCGTCTCGTTCAGCACGCTCGCATTCCCTGACGCCACTCTGGCCTCGGCAGTGTCACTCGGCCGCGGCTGGGGGTACGCGGGCGTGGAACTCCGGCTCGTCGATGGCGAGCTCATCGACCCTTCGATGCCGGCCGGGGAGCGTGCCCGGATCAGGCGCATCCTGTCCCGGTCGGGCCTTCCTGCCATCGCGGTGGACAGCTCCATCCGGCTGACCGACGACGACCCGGGTCCCCAACTGCGCCGGTTTCTCGAGCTGGCCAGCGACTGGTCCGCGCCGCTCGTGCGCGTCTTCGGCGGCGCGCTCGCCCCCGGCGGGAATGCCGGCGGGGTTGCCGGCGGGGTTGGCCGGCGGGAGCGGCTCCTGGCCGCCGCCGGGGTCCTGTCTGCGTGCGTTCCGCTGGCTGCGCGGCTCGGCGTCGCGATCGGCGTGGAAACGCACGACGACTTTGCCGCCTCCTCCGTCGTCGCCGAGCTGCTGGCCATGGTCGACTCGCCCTGGATCGGCGCGGTATGGGACAGCCATCATCCGCACCGGGTGGGAGAGACCCCCGCACAGGTCTACGCGAACCTCGGCGGGCGTATCCTGCTCGCGCAGGTCAAGGACGCCCGCCGGGTGCCTCCCGACGGATGGCGGCTGGTCCTGCTCGGCGAGGGCGAGGTCCCGGTCAGGGAGATGCTCGGCCTGCTCGCGGCCGGCGGCTACCCGCACTGGATCTCGGTCGAGTGGGAGAAGCGCTGGCATCCCGAGATCGAGCCGCCCGAGGTCGCCCTGCCCCAGCACCTGGACCTGCTGCGTGAATGGATGCCGACTGGCTGAGGAGGCGTGGTGACCGTTGGTTTCGGGATCGTCGGAACCGGGGTGATCGCGGCGATCCACGCGGACGCGCTCGCCCTGCTGTCATCCGCCGAACCGGCGTCGGCCGGTCTGGTTGCGGTCACCGACGTCGTGGGGTCCGCAGCCGGGGCGTTCGCGGCGGCACGCGGCTGCGCGGCAGAGCCCGATCTGGACGCGCTGCTCGCCCGCCCGGACGTCGGCGCGGTCGCGGTGTGCGTGCCGAGCGGCCTGCACGCGGAGGTCGGCGTCCGCGCCGCGAAGGCGGGCAAGCACCTCGTGGTGGAGAAGCCGATCGATGTCACGCTGGAGGCCGCAGACCGGCTCATCGAGGCGGCGCGGGCGGCAGGTGTCGCCATGACGGTGATCTCGCAGCACCGCTTCGACGCGGGCCTCGTCGAGGCCAGGCGCCTGCTCGACGAGGGCGCCCTGGGCCGGCTCGTGCTCGGCGAGGCCAGCACCAAGTGGTACCGCGCTCAGCAGTACTACGACAGCGCGCCGTGGCGCGGCACCTACGCGATGGACGGCGGGTCGCTGATGAACCAGGGCGTTCACTACGTCGACCTGCTCCGCTGGTGCATGGGGCCGGTCGCGGAGGTTACCGCGGTCTGCTCCACCCAGACCCACCGGATCGAGGTCGAGGACACCTCGCTGGCGATCGTGAGGTTCGCCTCCGGCGCTGTCGGCACGATCCTGTCGAGTACCGCCGCCTTCCCCGGTTTCCCGCAGCGGCTGGAGATTACCGGGACCGAGGGCACCGTAACGATCGAGGACGGCCGGATGGCCGACTGCGCCCTTCGCGGCTCTCCGGCCGCCGCCGGGAGCACCGGGGGCGCCGCCGCGGCGGCTTCGGATCCGGCGCCGGCTTCGGATCCGGCGGCGGTGGGGGTGGCCAGCCACGCCGCGCAGATCGCCGACCTGCTGGCCGCGGTCGAGGAGGGTCGCGAGCCCGCGGTTACCGGGGCGGACGGCCGCGCCGCACTCGAGATCGTCCTGGCCGTCTACGAGTCGGCGCGCTGCGGCCGTCCGGTCCTCATATGACGGTCACGCTGAGCGGGTTCGCGGACGAGATCTCGCCCGATCCGGCCGCGCAGCTCGCGACGCTCGCCGCCGAGGGCATCAGCCACCTCGAGCTGCGCGGCGCCTGGTCGGTCAACGTCGCCGACTTCACCGGCGCGCAGGTCACCGCCTTCCGCGCGGCGCTGGAGGGCGCCGGGACCCGGGTGTCGGCGATCGGCTCTCCCATCGGGAAGATCCCCGTCGCCGCGCCGCTGCTACCCGAGCTTGACCGGATGCGCCGCGTCGCCGACATCGCCGCCGAACTCGGTACCTGGATCGTGCGGGTGTTCTCCTTCTTCGTCCCGGCCGGCGAGCAGCCCGGGCGGTACCGGGCCGAGGTCATCGACCGGATGGGCGCGCTGGCCCGGATCGCCGAGGACCGCGGGCTCGTCCTGGCCCACGAGAACGAGAAGGAGATCTACGGCGACGTCCCCGAACGGTGCGCCGACCTGATCGCCGCGGTGGGCTCCCCCGCGCTGCGCGCGACGTTCGACGCGGCGAACTTCGTCCAGTGCGGCGTACGGCCGTTCACCGGCGCCTATCCCCTGCTCCGGCCGTACCTGGTCTACCTGCAGGTCAAGGACGCGCTCGCGGCGACGGGCGAGGTGAGGCCCGCCGGCCTGGGCGACGGGCAGATGCGCGAGACGCTGGCCGCGCTGCGCGATTCGGGCTTCGAGGGCTTCGTCTCGCTCGAGCCGCACCTGGCGCGGGGCGGACGCTGCGGCGGCTTCAGCGGCCCGGCGGAGTTCCGGCGCGCGTCGCAGGCGCTCAAATCCATCCTGGAGGAGCTGGCGATCTCCTGGTCCTAGCCTCCGGTCAGGCCCCAGCGCTGCCTGATCGTGCGGTCGGCCAGGCCGAACAGCGTGTGCACGATGATGCCGATGATCAGGATCACGATGATGATCGCGGTCGCGCTTGCCATATCGGCCTGATCCTGATCGGTGGAAAGCAGCACTCCGAGCGAGGGCTGGTTCGCGATGATGACGAGCAGTTCGCCGGCCATCAGGCTGCGCCAGGCAAACGCCCAGCCCTGCCTGAGCCCGGCCACGACCGCGGGAAGCGAGGCGGGCAGGATCAGGTACCGGTAGAGCGACAGCCGCCGCAGGCCCATCATCTTGCCCGCCCGGATCAGCAGTGGCGGGGTGTAGTCCACGCCGGCGATCAGGCCGTTGGCGATCGACGGGGCGGCGCCGAGGATGATCACGAACAGGATGGTCGGCGTCGAGATCCCGAACAGGATGATGGCGAACGGGAACCACGCGATCGACGGCATCGTCTGCAGCCCGGTGATCAGCGACCCGACGCCAGCCCGCAGCGGCTTGACGCGCGAGACGAGCGCGCCGACGACGGCGCCGATCAGGACGGCCAGGCCGAACCCGATCACGGCGCGCTGCAGGGTGGTGGCGATGGCGTGCCAGAGCAGGCCGGTGCCGAGCTGGCCCCACAGGTTGGACAGGGTGACGCCGGGCCCGGGGAAGATCTCCTTCTTCCAGCCGCTGAGGTGAACCAGCTCCCACACCACGAGCACGATGGCTATCGCGAGGGCCTTGGGCCACAGCGTCGCCCAGGCGCGTGCCGTCCAGCCACCTGCGGCCCGGCCGCCGGAAGCGTCCGGAGCCTCCTGCGCCTCAAGCCAGGCCAGCTTCTCCGCGTACTCGGGCACGGACCCCCGGTTGTCAGCGGCCATTGCCGCTCATCTCCTCGCGCAGCCGGTCGGTGATCGTCGCGGCCAGCTCTGCCACCGGTGCCGAGTCGATCCGCCGAGGCCGTTCGATCGGCACCTCGAACTCGTCGATCACCCGGCCCGGACGGCTGGATAGCACAACCACCCGGTCGCCGAGCCGCACCGCCTCCTGCACGTTGTGGGTGACGAATACGACGGTGAGCTGCCGGTCGGCGCAGACGCGGTCGAGCTCGTCGTGCAGCAGATCCCTTGTCATGGCGTCGAGGGCGCCGAAGGGCTCGTCCATGAGCAGGATGTCGGCATCCTGGGCGAGCGCCCGGGCAAGCGCGACCCGCTGCCGCATGCCGCCGGAAAGCTCATGCGGCCGCTTCCCGCCGAACCCGCCGAGGTGCACCGCGTCAAGCAGTTCCGCGGTCCGCTGCCTGCGCTCCGCCCGGCCCGCGCCGACGGCCCGCAGGGCCAGCTCCACGTTGCCGGCGGCCGTCAGCCAGGGGAACAACGCGGGCTCTTGGAACATGAACGCCACCCGCCCGGACACCGCGACCTTGCCCGCCGTGGGTTGCTCCAGGCCGGCGACCAGGGACAGCAGCGTGGACTTGCCGCAGCCCGAGGCGCCGATCAGGCAGGTGAACTCTCCCGGAGCGACATCGAGCGATATCTCGTCGAGCGCGTGGACCGCCGAGGCACCGCGGCCGAACACCTTGGACACGGCCGTCAGCCGCACCGCCGCGGCGGTCGTGGCCGTGGCCGTACGCCGACCGGTCACCGCCATGGAACTCACCTCGCTCTAGGAACTGACCTGTGCTTCGCCGGCCGCCGCCAGCGCCGTGTTGAGCGGCCCGAGGTCGAAGATGCCGCTCAGGTTGACCGGCTTGAGCAGGCCAAGCGCCTGGGCTTCCGACGCGTCAGAGGTCAGCGATGCGGCGTCCGGGTCGTCGGTGAACGTGATCTCCTTCCACGCCGCCGTCACGATGCTCGCCTTCAGCGCCTTCCCTGTGTACTCGGCCAGCTCGGCGTTCGCGTCCGCCTGCGCCGTGGTCGGGTTGTTCTTGATGAAGTCGTTCGCCTGGATCTGGGCCTTGAGAAGGTCGGCCACGATCGCGGGATGCGCGGAAAGGAACGTCTGCGTCACGACCAGCAGGGTGGTCACGCCGGTCTCGGTGAGCAGGACGGTGCCGCCGTCCTTGACCATCTCGACGTCATAGGGCGCGGGCTCGGATCCGCCGGCTATCTGCCCGGACTCGAACTCCAGGACGGCGGCCGAGTTGGGCGTCGTCGGCTTGACGAAGACGTCACCGCCGCCGGTCGCGGTGGTGGTAAGCCCGTTCTGCTTCAGCCAGTAGCGCAGCGCCACGTCCTGGGTGTTGCCGAGCGACGGGGTAGCCAGCGTCTTGCCCTTGAGCTGAGCGGCCGAGGTGATGCCCTTGGCGACCACGATCGAGGCGCCGCCGGTGGCGGCCCCGGAGATGATCTTGATGGCCGAGCCGTTGGACTTCTGCCAGGCGTTGATCGCCGGGTTCGGCCCGACGTAGGCAACGTCAAGCTGGCCTGCCAGCAGTGCCGTCGTCTCCTCGGTTCCGGTACTGAACGCGGTGGGCTTCAGCGTCCCCGCCGAGCCGAGGTCCTTGGTGAAGAAGCCCTCCTTGAGCCCGACAAGCGCGGAGGCGTGGGTGATGTTCTCAAGGAAGCCCAGCCTGACGGTCACCGGTGCCGCCGCGGCAGCGCTCGCGGTGCTCGTGCCGGAACCCGTCGTCCCCGATGACGAGGACGACGAAGAGCAACCCGCCAGCGCCAGGCCGACGGCGGCGATCATCGCGGCAACCATGAGACGTCGCATTCTCACACCCTTAAATCTGGGTATCTCTACCGTTAACATAGGGAAAACCTCCGGTAAACTTACCTACAACGCCAGGTGACCGCAAGTGGTCCCGGGGCGGCCCTTCGCGGTTTGGGGGCGTGCTTCACTACGTTCGAGCAGCCCGCAGGGTCAGGGCTCCAGATCCCCGATCGCATGTGCCCAGGCTCTGGCAAGGCCCCCATCGCCGGTTTCTGCCAGCGGCCGATT
>JASHTQ010000666.1 GCA_030040475.1 Streptosporangiaceae bacterium | reverse complement strand
CCCAGGGCGCGGACCAGGGCTGGGGCGGCGGTGCCCAAGGCGCCGGCCAGGGCTGGGGCGGGGACCAGGGCGAGGGCGCGGATCGAGGCGCGGGCGAGGGCTGGCGCGCGGCCGAGGAGCCTGCCGCGGCCCCGCAAGGGGACTACCGGGCGACGGTCATGCAGCCCATCTCGCTCGGCGGGGAGCCCGCCCAGCAGAACATAGGCCCGACGATGGCGGCGAAGAGCCCGATAGGCGCGCTGCGGTCGGAGGGAGGGCCGGTCATCATCCTCGACCGCAACTACGTCCTCGGCCGGGAGCCGCAGAACGACGTCCGGGTACGGGAGGGCGCCGCCTCGCCGGTCATACTGGCGGATCCGGACAACGTGATCTCGCGGGTACACGCCTACGTGCTGGTGGAGAACGGCATCGTGCTGGTCAGCGATGCCTCCTCGACGCACGGGACCTTCGTCGGCAAGCCCGGCGACGAGGAGTGGACGCAGATCGGCACCGACCCGACCCCGCTGTACCCGGGCTGGAGCCTCCGGGTCGGCAGGCAGGTCTTCACGTTCCAGGTCACCGGTCCAGATGGCCGATGACGCCGAGTCCGATCAGCCCGGCCCGGCGGCGGCAAGCACGGCAGCACCAAGCACGGTAGGCGCGAGCACAGCAGCGGGAAGCAGAACGAAGGCCGGCGAACCGGAGGCGGGCTCTGCGGACGCGGGCGCCGAGGACGCGGGCGCCCAGCAGGCGGCGGGCGCCCAGCAGGCGGGCGGCGAAGACGCGGGTGACGCGGACGCGGGGAGCATTCCTGCCGTGCTGGTCATCGCGCCCGATCTTGCCGAGGAGCATTCGACGCCGGTCTACGACTGGGTTGCCGTCGGCAGGGAATGCGCCGGCGTGGAGGAACGACACCGGCTGCTGATCGAGGACCCGGCCATCTCCAGGACGCACCTGGAGGTGCGGCTCGACTTCGCGGGCGACCAGGCCTGGCTGACCGACCACAGCACGAACGGGACCCGGCTCAACGGGAAGCGGATCGAGCGATCCATACCGGTCACGATCAAGCCAGGTGACCGGATACGGCTGGGGCAGGCGGAACTGCAGTTCCGCTCGCGGCGGTTCTCCGCCACGTCGACCGCCGCCGCAATGGCGACGCTGCGGGAGATCAACGTCACCGACATGGTCATGGTGGTCGGCGACATCCTCTCCTTCTCGACCATCGCCGAGAGCGCCGACGACCGCGTGCTGCTCGAGAACATCGACCGCCTCTACGCCGAGCTGCGGCGGATCCTCGCCCGGCATCACGGGACGCTGAGCAACTACGTGGGCGACGCGTTCTTCGCGACCTGGGAGACCGACGCCGTGCCCGAGGCCGCGAAGGAGGCGGTGACCTTCGCGATCGAGTCGGCAGAGAGCCTGCCGCGGATCGCGGCAGGCCTGGATGTGCGCGATCCGGACGGCGGCCCGCTGCGGATGGGCTGGGGGATCGCCAGCGGCCCCGCGGCGGTCAGCCAGCTGACCGGGATGCTGGTGACGGTGCTCGGCGACGCGACGAACGTGGCGTTCCGGCTGTCCGGCCTGGCCGGCCGGGAGGGCAGGCCTGACGTGCTGGTGACCGACGCCGTGCACCGCGCGACCTCGATGGGCTTCGCGTTCACGCCGGCCTCGGCGATCCAGGTCAAGGGGCGCACCCAGGCGGTCGAGACGCTAGGCGCCCGCAGGCTCTGACACCCGGCCGAGGTTCTTCAGCACGTCCCAGTCACCGCGCCGCAGCTCGGCGACCTGCGCCGGGGAGATCTGGGCGTGATCCTTGACCGCCTTGGTGACCGCGGCCACCAGCTCGGGGTGGTTCCCGAGCACGATGGCGCCGGACGCCCGTCCTTCGGAGATCAGCAGCCTCCGGTAGGACGGCGCCGCGGGGTCGGTGTCCTCGTCGACGACGATCTCGTCGCCGGGCTCCGCCGCGACCTTGCCGATCGAGAACAGGTCGATGCCGACGCCCTTGAGGATCGTGGCGGGAACCTCGGAGACGAGCTCGGCGCTGCCGCCGAGCGCGTTCACCGCGGCGGTCTCGCCCTGCTTGGCCGCGATCGGCCACAGCCCGTAGACCTGCCCGTCGTGCTCGGCCACGTCGCCCGCCGCGTACACGCCGGGGACCGAGGTCTCCATCCGGTCGTTGACGATGACACCGCGGTTGACCGCGATGCCCGCCTGCTTCGCGAGCTCGGAGTTAGGCCGGATCCCGACCGCCGCGAGGAACACGTCGCAGGGCAGCGTGCGCCCGTCCTTGAGGGTCAGGCTGCCGATCCGGTCCGCACCGGTCAGGGCCTGCGACTCGGCACGGTAGAGCACGTGCATCCCGATCCGCCTGAAGTATGCGTCGACGATCTCGCTGCAGCGCTCGTCGATCTGGCGGGAGAGCAGCCGCTGGCCGCGTTCCAGCACGGTCACCCGCAGCCCGAGCTCGAGCAGCGAGTGCGCTCCCTCGAGCCCGAGCAGGCCGCCGCCCGCCACCACGGCGTCGCGGCAGCCGTGCTGCTGGGCGTAGGACCGGATCTGCATGGCGTCCGCCGCGCTGCGCAGCACGAAGCTGCCTGGGCGGCCGAACCCGTCCACCGGCGGCACCGCGCTGTTGCTGCCCATGGCGAGGATCAGCCGATCATAGGCGAGGGTGTCGCCGGTGGCGAGGAACACCCGCTTGGAGGCCAGGTCGATCCTGTTGACCATCGTGTTCAGCCAGGCGACGACCTGGTGGTCGTCGTACCACTGCTCGGGCAGCAGGTACAGGCCCTGCATGGCGGACCGGCCGAAGACCAGCCGGGAGATGCCCATCCGGTTGTACAGCACGTGCGACTCGCTGCCGACCACGTGGATCTCGCAGTCCGGGTGGCCGCGGCGCACGAAGTCGGCCGCGGTCACGCCGGCGATGCCGTTCCCGAGCACGACGACGCTGACGATCGACCGGTCGAAGTCGGCGGGCTGGTTCTGCTGCGGGTTGCCGGGTTCCGGGGTGAGGGACACGGTCACCGGGCCGGACTGGATCCGCGCCACACACGCCATCCGGGTGTTGTCGGCGAACCCGAGCCGCCGCAGCGTGTTGAGCTCGTCCTCGTCGGGCGAGGACAGGCAGCCGCCGCCGTCGAGCACCGCGACCGGGTCGGCGCCGCACACGCCCATCCGGCAGCCGGCCTCGATCGGCTGGCGCTCGCGCTCGGCCAGGGCCAGCAGGCTCATCCCGACGTCGGCCTTGGCCGGGGCCTGGCTGCCCGTGAACGTGACCTCCGGCCCGCCGGCGCCGGTCCCCACGGTCTTCTCCGCGGCCTTCTTCGCCCGCGGGCTGATCTGGATCACCGGCAGGTTGCGCGAGGCGACCTCCTCCTCGTACTGGCGTCCCTTGACGTAGGTCCTGGCGATCCAGAACACGGCGAGGAACCACACGACCCCCCGGATCGCCCACCGCAGCCAGCTCAGGTGCAGGCCGGTGATCGTGGCGAACGAATCCTCCAGGGTGAGGCCGGCGAACCAGTAGAAGATGCTGATCGCGGTCGCGCCCCACAGGGCGATCTGCAGCGTGGTGCTCAGCCATGGCAGGAACGCCGCCACCGCGTAGAAGAGCCCGACGCTGCCCAGGAAGAACAGCGCCAGGCGCAGGTAGACCTCGGGAAGCGCGAGGCCCGGGTGGTCAACGAGCAGGAAGAACCCCAGCACGAAGCCGGGCAGGGCCGAGACGAACAGCTTCCGCGGCGAGGTCCAGGCCGGGTCGGGCTCGTGCAGGTCCGCCTGGTAGGCGACGCTGGGCCGGAAGTCATAGCAGTTCTTCGTGCAGCCCACGCAGGGCTGGCAGTGACTGTTGGGCACCTTGGCGAACGGCGTCTGGCCGTAGACGCGCTGCAGCGGCAGCAGCGGGCAGACGCTGCTGCACCACCCGCTCTTGCCCTTGAACGTGACCCCGGCGAAGAAGGCAGACAGGATCGTCAGCGAGAGCAGCGCGCTCAGGCCCGCCCCGTTGGCGTTGAAGAACGCGATGCGCGTGCTCGTGATGCCGAAGAACAAGACGATGGAGATCAGGACGCCGTACTTGCGGAACCACTCCGGCGCGGTGAACGCCCGGGTGAAGCCGAGCACGCGCGGCGCCTGGTTGGCCGCGGCCAGCGGGCAGATGTTGCGCCACAGCCCCGGCGCGGTGAAGAACAGGATCGGCAGCAGCGGGACGACCACCTTGAAGAACCAGAACTGCCCGCCGGCCGGGCGGAACCAGAGCGTGACGCACAGCGCGACGTAGGCGAGCACGCTGGCGATCCTGATCGCGTGCCAGGCCCGGATCGGTATCCGGCGGCGCATCTCGGTGTAGGCGGGGAACAGCGGCTCGCCCTTGCGCGGGACGGTGCCGAAGACCCGCGCCCAGAACGTCGAGACCGCCGAGGGCGGCCGCGGCGCCGCCGCCGCGACGGGGACCGGCGGGGGCGGCGGTATGACCAGGCTGGCCGCCTGGCTGCCGATCACGGTCCGCCTGGCCGTCATCGGCTCGACCGGGATCTCGCGCTCGACCGTCTCCTCGCGGCCGACCATCATGATCTCGGTGCCGCCGAGGCGGACCACGGAACCGGGCTCGAGCACCGCCCGGCCGGTTATCCGCACCCCGTTGAGCAGCGTCCCGTTCGTGCTGCCGAGGTCGACCACGGACAGCGCGACCGGGCTCGGCACCAGCCTCAGGTGACGCCGGGACACGCCCTGGTCGGCCAGCACCTCGCCGTCGCAGTCCCTGCCGACCTCGATCGCGCGGTCCACGACCACCCGGCGGACCGGCTTGCCCGGCTCCCTGATCTCGATGATCGGTGCCCCCGCCATCAGTTGACTCCCGCCATCGACGCGTTGCGCTGGGCCGCCCGCAGCCGCTGCGCCAGGATCCGGCCGAGGTCCAACAGCAGGCGCCTGGCCAGGACCGGGTTCGCGGCCGCCAGGGCGTCGAACTCGGTCGGCGACAGCTCGGCGAGAACGGCGGGCGTCATCGTGCGGACCATCGCCGAACGGGGGGCGCCGTCGAAGAACGACAGCTCCCCGAGCACGCTGCCGACCTCGATCGTCGCGATCCGCCGGAGCCTCCGCCTGCCGTGCTCTGCCAGCACCTCCAGCCGGCCGTCGAGGACGAGGTACAGCGACCGCTCCCGCTCCCCCGCCGTCACGACCGTCTCGCCCGCACCGAACCTGCGGTGCCTGGTATGCCGCAGCAGGGTCACCCACTCCGCTTCGGAGGCGTCCGCCAGCAGCTGTTCCACCTGATCGGATGCGGCGGGCTGCTCGTTCGGGTAGTCGAAAAAGGACACTGGGCTCCCCCTACCACGGGCCCTACCACGGGCGGTGAGGTCCGTATGATGCGGTCCGGACCGGCAAATTACGTTCTGTCGTCGGCGCGCGAGAGATAACGGGCTTCCTCTCGCGCCAGGCCCTGCACGGACTTTCCCCATCGCGGTTAAGCCGTTAAAACGGGAGCACGCCTTCACGCCTGGCCGAATCAGTGAGCACCCGTCCCAGCTGGAATCCTCCCCAGCGCACATTGTAGAATTCGCCCTTGTACGCGTTAACACCTGTTGGGATGAACTGACCGGAAATCCACGCGAGGCTCTGGCCGAAGCACGCGCCGCCGCCGACCGCCTGCGTCTGGTGACTGAAGGCCGCGTGCCGTCGGCCGCGGC
>JASHTQ010000665.1 GCA_030040475.1 Streptosporangiaceae bacterium | reverse complement strand
CGTCGCCGGCCTCCAGCAGGTCAAGCACGGCCAGCGAGGCGCCGACGACGGCGGGCGCGACCGAGTTGGAGAACAGGTAGGGCCGGGAGCGCTGGCGGAGCAGGTCGATGATCTCCTGGCGGCCGCTGGTGTAGCCGCCGCTCGCGCCGCCGAGCGCCTTGCCCAGCGTGCCTGTCACTATGTCGACTTTGTCGGCGACGTCGTGCAGTTCGGGGGTGCCGCGGCCGGTCGGGCCGACGAAGCCGACCGCGTGCGAGTCGTCGACCATGACCATCGCGTCGTAGCGCCCGGCCAGCTGGCAGATCTCGTCCAGCGGGGCGACGTAGCCGTCCATCGAGAACACGCCGTCGGTGGCGATCAGCCGCCGCCTGGCATCCGCGCTGGCCTTGAGCTGGGCCTCGAGATCGTGCATGTCGCGGTTGCGGTAGCGCAGCCGGCGCGCCTTGCACAGCCTGATGCCGTCGATGATCGACGCGTGGTTCAGCTCGTCGCTGATGACGGCGTCCTGGTCGCCGAGGATGGTCTCGAACAGCCCGCCGTTGGCGTCGAAGCAGGAAGAGTACAAGATCGTGTCGTCGGTGCCGAGGAACGCGGAGATGCGCTCCTCAAGCTGCTTGTGCACGTCCTGGGTGCCGCAGATGAACCGCACGCTGGCCAGGCCGTAGCCCCAGCGGTCCAGCGCCTGCTTGGCCGCATCGACGACGCGCGGGTCGTCGGCCAGGCCCAGGTAGTTGTTCGCGCAGAAGTTGAGTACCTCGCTGTCCTGTACGCGGATGCTCGCGCCCTGCGGGCTCTCGATGACCCGCTCGGTCTTGTAGAGGCCGTCGGCCCGGATCTGGTCGAGTTCGGCCCTGATTTGCTGCTGCGATTCGGTGAACACGAACTGCACTCCCCTACCGTCGTCATTCGGTCCAGGTGAGGACAACCTTGCCGCACTGGGCGCCGCGGACTGTGGCGAACGCCTGCTCGAAATCGGCGGCGTCGTACCTGTGCGTGATCACCGGCGAGATGTCCAGGCCGGACTGGATGAGCACCGACATCTCATACCAGGTCTCGAACATCTGGCGGCCGTAGATCCCCTTGATCGTGATCATGTTCGTGACCAGGTGAGCCCAGTCGATGCCGAACTCGTGCGTGGGCAGCCCGAGGATGGCGACCTTGCCGCCGTGGGTCATGCTGGCCAGCATGTCGCGCAGCGCGACGGGCACGCCGGACATCTCGAAGCCGACGTCGAAGCCCTCCTGCATGTTCAGCCGGGCCATCACCCCGGCCGGCGTGGTCGACCTGGCGTCGGCGGCCAGCGTGACGCCGATGCTGCGGGCCAGTTCCAGCCGGTACGGCGAGACGTCGCTGACCACCACGTGCCTGGCGCCCGCGTGCCTGGCCACGATCGCCGCCATCAGGCCGATCGGGCCGGCCCCGGTGATCAGCACGTCCTCACCGAGGACGGGGAACGTGAGGGCGGTGTGCACGGCGTTGCCGAACGGGTCGAAGATGGCCGCCACGTCGAGGTCGATGCCCGGCGGGTGCCGCCACACGTTCGTCGCCGGCAGCGCGATGAACTCCGCGAACGCGCCGGGGTGGTTCACCCCGACGCCCTTGGTGTGCGCGCACTGGACCCGGCGGCCCGCCATGCAGTTCCTGCACCGGCCGCAGACCAGGTGGCCCTCGCCGCTGACCAGGTCGCCGGTCTGCAGGTCGTGGACGTCGGCGCCGATCTCGACGAGCTCGCCGACGAACTCGTGGCCGACGACGAGCGGCGTTGGCACGTTCGCCTGCGCCCAGCCGTCCCACTCGTAGATGTGCAGGTCGGTGCCGCACACGCCGGTGCGAAGCACCTTGATGAGCACGTCGTCCCTGCCGGTCGCGGGGACCGGCACGTCCTCGAGCACGAGACCCGGCTCGGCCTGGGCCTTGACCAGTGCCTTCATCCCGCGGCTCTTGGCTGCATCGGCTCCATGGCGTCTCCTCCGGGCATCTACGGTACCGCTGGATTTGCGATGGCCCGGCCGCGGGCATGATGAATGCCGCAGCCTGGACCCGGCGCGCTCAAAGCCATGCGACAATCGCATTGTGACCGAGGCTTTCGACGACCGAACCGGCCAGTTGACGTTCAGACAGGCCAATGGACCCGGCTTCTTCCACGTCGGCCTTGTCGACGAAGACGTTACGGTCGGGTGCTCGACCCGCATGTCGCTTCGGTCCTGCTTCGCCACTGTCAGCGGGGTTGCCGTTGGCGACCCGCGTCTTAGGGAAGCCATTGAGGCCATTGATGCGAACGGCGCCTACCTGACCGTGCAGGAGCATTATCCGACCGGTCCAGCTGTGTACAGTCGCCGCCTCGACCTGCAAGAAAGCCGGCACTGGATAGATGACCTCGCGGACAATCTAACCGTAGGCCTCCCCGGAGACATTGCAGTGATCCGAGTCGATATCGGGTACTCAAGCTGGCAATGGGACGACGTCGGCTCAAGCCAATGGCCCGACGCGCGGAGCTTCGGCGGTCTGGCCAGCCGCTCGCTGGTGTATTCGCTGATGGACGTGATGGCTCATATCGGCGATGAGTGGATGCAGGAGCATTTCGAGGAGCTTCGCCCCGGCATCACGCGTTTCCTGGAAGCGCACGCGGGATAAAGACCTATCTGGCAGCATGCCTGTCATGGCACCCACTCCATGCCATGACAGGCAGAGCGCCGGCCACCTCCTGTGGCACGAAGTGAAATTCCGCGGGCCTACCGCGGCGCGGCCCTGCGAGCTGCCGGAAACGAACCAGGGCACGGTGGAGCACACGTTCATCAACGGGTCTATCTACCAGCAGACCTTCGCCACCACGATCTCCACGACACCAGCGGCCTTGCATGTGCTGGGATCGCCCAGCCCTCCGGCGGTCGTTGTGCCCAGGGCGAGCAAAGGCCCGCTGCTGTCCCGGCCCACGCCCGCTCCGGCAACCCAGACGCTGGAGCATATCGCCGGGACCGGTGTCGGCCTGCCGCACCTGGCAAGCGCCAGCTTCGCGACCACCGTCACCCCTCCTTGGGGAACGCCGTCATATCCAGCCGTGCCGCCGACCGTCGGCATCACGCTCGCGCCGTAAGCCGATGGACCGCGCCTACCCGTTCCTGATCTCAGGCGTCCTGATCATCGTGGGCCTGGTCGCCACGTCCCGGCTCGACGCCAGGCTGAAGCGCTACGTGACGATGTCCCCGGTTAAGGAGGTCGTCGAGGGGGGCGCTGCTCACCTTCAACCCGGGCCGCTGCGTAATGTCGTTCTCTACTGGGTCGACATTACCCAAGCCAGCGCCCTCCTCATCGGTCCTGTGCTCGGGCTGCTGATCCTGGTAGACCTGTCGCAGCCGTGGGTCGCGACGGCCTACGCCGTCGCCGTTCTCGTCGGCATCGGCCTGATCCTGTGGCTGGCGCTTGCCGCCGACGAGAGCACTTACGGCAGCAGAACAGGCAAACTCGGGTTGACGCCCGTGACCACGATCGGGCTCGTCATCGATATCGCCGCGGGCCTGGTGGCCTACTTCGCCGGATCTGCGCCGGCACACTGAGCCGCCGGGTGCCTGCGCGTCGAGGGGTGAGCGGGGCGCGGGCACGATGCCCAAGTGGGGACCTGCTCGCCTGCGAGCGGCTCTACGGGGTGGCCGAGGCGCTGCACGCGCTGCTGGATATGCTGCTGGAAGGCGGCGCGCAGCGGGTGGATTCGGCGGCCATGCTGTCGACGGCACCGGGCACATGCCGCACACGGAGCGTCCGGCCGAGGTGCGGGCCGCGATCGAGCAGACCGTCGCCCGGGCGGGCTGAGGGGGTGCCGTAATGCACGTGGTGGTGACGGGGGGCGGCGGGTTCCTTGGCGCGCGGCTGGCCCGTGAACTGCTGGCGGCAGGGTCGCTTGAGGTGGCGGGCGAGGCCCGGCCGCTGACCAGGCTGACGCTGATCGACCAGGCGCCGGTGCCCGAGGATCTGGCCGCCGACGATCGGGTGACGGTAATCCGGGGGGATCTGGGCTCGCTGCTCGATCCGGGCGCGGCTGACGCGCTCGGCCGGGCGGAGGCGCATGGCGCGGCGGCGGCGGTAGGCGCGGCGGAGGTGACCTTTCACCTGGCCGCGGCGGTCAGCGGGGAGTGCGAGGCGGACTTCGACCTGGGCTTGCGGGCGAACCTGCAGGCCGCCGAGGCGCTGCTGGCGTACTGCCGGGCCGCGGGCAGTCGGCCCGTGGTGGTGTTCGCGAGTTCGGTGGCGGTGTTCGGCGGCTCGGCGGAGCATCCGCTGCCGGCCCTGATCGAGGACCACACGCTGCCCGTGCCGCAGACCAGCTACGGGACGCAGAAGTTCATGATCGAGCAGTTGCTGGCCGACTACACCCGCAAGGGCTTCCTCGACGGACGGGCGGTGCGGCTGATGACGGTCAGCGTGCGGCCGGGCCGGCCGAATGGAGCGGCCTCCGGGTTCCTCTCGGGCATCATCAGGGAGCCGCTGGCCGGGCTTCGCGCCACCTGCCCGGTCGACCCTGGCACCGAGGTCGCGCTCGCCTCCCCGGACAAGGCGATCGCCGCGCTGCTGTGCGCGGCCCGGTCCCCCGCGCAGGCGTGGGGCCGCTCCGCGGTCACCATGCCAGCGCTGACCCTGACCGTCGCGGACATGGCCGCGGCGCTGGCCCGGGTCGCCGGACCGCAGGTCAGCGCGCTGATCGATTGGGTCCCCGACCCGTTGATCGCCGGAATGTTCGCCAACTGGCCGGCCCGTATCCGCGCGGATCGTGCGGCGGCGCTCGGCATGGCGCCGGATCCGGACTTCGAGTCCGTGATCCGGATGCACCTGGCCGAGACCCGTTCCGGCAGCGCGGGGTTACCGGCCGGGAGCCCGGCGGCTTGGCCTGAGGCGGGCTAGCGACCGGGGAGCTTGGCGGTCATCAGCCGGCGCAGCCGCAGGATCTCGGTATCGCGTGCCTGCAGCACCGGCTCGACCACGTTCATCGCGGCGTGCACCGCGGCCTCCGGGTCGCCGGGGATGCCGTGGCGCAGGAAGCTGCGGGCCAGCGCCCGCCTGAGCAGTTCTGCGGTGACGGTCAGCAGGTCCGCGGGTTCCTTTCCTGGCGCGGATGCCCCGCCGGCGCTCCGCGAGGCGCGGCCGGTGCGCCCTGCGGGGCCGCGCGGGTTCGGGCGGGGGCTCGCGAGCGCATTAGCGCGTCGGCCGCGGCCGGATGAGCGCGTGGCCCGGCGGCCGGGCACCGGGGCGGCCCCGGGATCGGGATCGTCCGGCACGCAGAACAACGGGACCATGACCGCCGACTCGGGCGAAGCCGAAGAGGCGGTCGTCCGTTTTGGTAGGGTCGGCTCCGGGAGCATTGGCGTGACCTTCCTTCCGGGATAGTCTGCACAACGCTAATGCTCCCCCTCTGATACCTCCATGTCACATATGTCCAGGTCACACGGCGTGTCTTTGACATTCCGCAGCGCTTTCTCGCGGACTACGACGCCATTTTTAACCTGGTGTTCGGGCGCATTTAGAGATTCCGCCTCCTGCCGCGCCCGCCACACGCCGAAACTTACGGCAGGTCGCAGCCATGTCGCTCTATACCTGGTAGGGACGTACGCGAGGTGCAGGAGTGGCCCAGGAGAAAATTGTGACGAACGGGCGGGCGGCGGGGGCACCGGGGGACGAGGGCACCCCGGAGGACGAGGGCACCCCGGGGGGACGGGGAGATGGTCAGGCGGGCCAGGCTATGGGGAAGAGGGGGTGGGCCATGGGGGCGCCTTGGGGGAGTTCGGCGTGGAGGGTTTCGAAGGGCGGGCTGGTGCGCCAGGGGCGGGGGGCGTGGCGGACGTCGGCGGACAGGTAGCGGAGGGACAGGATGCGGCGGCGGGTCTGGAAGGGGAAGCCCGGGGCGCCGTGCACGGTGAGGAAGTCGAAGAAGATCGCGTCTCCGGGTTGCAGGCGGTAGCGGCGGATGTCGAACGCGGCGGGGTCGGCGTCGATGTCGGGCAACTCGGCCAGGCTGCCCTCGGGAAACCAGCGCGCCTCGCGGTGCAGGAACGTGCGGGGCATCAGCCAGGGGCCGCGGTGCGAGCCCGCGAGTAGCTCCAGGCAGCCCGCCTCGGGCACCGGGTCCACCGCGATCCACGCGCTGACCCCGCGGCCGTCCACGTTGTAGTACGGCTGGTCCTGGTGCCACGGGGTGCGCTGCCTGGTCATTCCCTCCTTGACCAGGACGTGGTCGTGGTAGAAGCGGACCTGCTCGGTCGCCATCAGCGCGGCGGCCGCGGCGGGCACCCGCGACCTGATCGCCAGCCGCTCGATCTGGGGTATCTCCTGCCACCGGCAGAAGTCCTCGGCGAAGGCGCCCGGGTCGTCGGCGGCGCTGGCCACCTGGGCCAGCGGGCCCGGCCTGGCCAGCACCGCCTCGATCGCCTCGGCCGCCGCGGCCACCTCGTCGGCATCGAGGACCTGGCGCAGGCAGACGACTCCGTCCCTGGCGAAGGCCGCGATCTCTTCGTCGTCCGGGACCATGGGCCGAACTCTATGCGCAACATGTTGGTCGCGACCAGATAATCGGGGCGCATGCGGTCGCGAAGGCGCTCACCCATCTCGTGGTCGGGCCCAGGCTCGAGCGCGGGGAGCACGTCGACCGCCTCGTGCCGGTTGACCTGGCCGTGGTCACACCGGACGGGATCAAGCTCGGCTGCACGCTGGCGGAGTTCGAGGACCTCGACCCGGCCGAGGAGACCGAGCTCCTGCCCGCCGGGGGCCTGCCCGGGTACCTCGGGTACGGCTCGGAACAGGTACTGGGGCCGCAAGGAGGTGGCGATCCCGATCGGCGCGGTGACAAGCGCCGAGGCCGGGATCCAGCTCAACCTCTCCAGGCAGCAGGTAGAGAGCTTGCCGCCGGTGGCGATCGAAAAGTAAGCACGGCCCTCTCGCGGGGGCTGGGGACAGACACCACCGCCCGTTCGGAATAAAAAATAGAGATTTTTACCGAACGGGAGGTGGTGCGCGGTCCGCTGCCTTGCTCCTGCTGTGAGCGGAGAGCAAACTGAGGCACAAAGCTCAGCAAGGGGAGGAACGGTCGATGAAGACCAGCACTGATCGGATCCTGACCACGCACACCGGCAGCCTGCCCCGGCCCGCGGACCTGACCGACCGGCATGACGGGCAGGCGGTACGGGCGGCGGTGCGGGAGACCGTCCGGCGCCAGCTGGACGCGGGCGTGGACATCGTCAACGACGGCGAGGTCAGCAAGCCGAGCTACGCCGGCTA
>JASHTQ010000083.1 GCA_030040475.1 Streptosporangiaceae bacterium | reverse complement strand
ATCACGACCGCGTCGCCGGGCCACTGGGAGGTCAGCTTCGGCGGCCAGCGGGTGCAGCTGTCCACCCAGGCCGAGCTCGACGACATGAAGCGCAGGATCCGCGACCGCGGGTACTACCCGGCCGTGATGACCCTCGACGAGCTCGATGCCCTGAACGAGGAGGACGGCTCCGTCGACCGCCGGTTCACCCAGGAGATGACCAAGGGCCTGGAAATGTGGCTCGACATGGCCGACGGCAAGCTGCGCGGCGGCGAGATCCCGTGCATCCTCAACGGCGGCAACGACGACATCTGGGAGATCGACGACATCATCGAGCAGTCCCCGTGCGTCAGCTTCGCGGAGGCCAAGATCCTCGACATCGGCGGCTTCTACCTGGCCTCGATGGGCTGGACCAACCCGACGCCCTGGAACACGTTCCGGGAGGCGCCCGAGGACGTCCTGGCCACGAAGATCGACGCGATAGTCTCCTCGATCCCGGACATGAACCGGGCCATCTTCAACTTCCACGCGCCGCCGTACGGCACCGGCCTTGACGAGGCGCCCGCGCTTGACGAGACCATGCGGCCGATTCACGGCGGCGCGGTGATGAAGCCGGTGGGATCGGTCGCGGTGCGCGAGGCCATCCTCAAGTACCGGCCCGCGTTGTCGCTGCACGGGCACATCCACGAGAGCAAGGGCGTCCGCAAGCTCGGCGGGACGCTGGCGATGAACCCGGGCAGCTCCTATACCGACGGGGTGCTGCAGGGCGCCGTCCTGGACCTGAACGAGAAGAAGGGGAAGCTAGCCAGGTACATCCTCGTCAACGGCTGAGCCTTTCGGGCGCTTTAGTGCCGACCGGGCCGGCACTGATTATCGTGCGCCCCGATAACCAGCCTTGCGAAACGGTTCGGAATCGAAATCCGCTGATCACAGACCCAGCCGAGGCCGAAAGCTCTATATTTACGCTAGATCGATACAAACTGTACAGATCGTAACCGTCTTCTCCATTCAACCAGACATAAAGGGATAAATCGGAGGATACACATGACGGCAGGAGCTCTCGGAGAGGAGAGACCGACTCTCTTCCTCCGCAAGGCGACCGGGCTGGTCCGCGGCTGGTCCGTCAGGGACTCGCTGATCTACGCCTGCCTTGCCACCAACTTCGTGACGCTCGGCATCTACGAGTTCACCTTTGCCGGGCCGGCGTTCCCGAAGGGCCAGCTGATCACGGCCGTGGTCATCTCGGGAATCTGGGTCTCGTTCCTTGTCATTGCCTATTCGGGGCTCGTGGTCACGATCCCCAGGGCCGGCGGCGATTACGTCTGGCAGACCAGGATCTTGGGCAGCGGAATCGGCTTCGTGATGGCCGCGACAGGCTGGTGGTTCATCCTGTGGCTGTGGGCGCCGATCTACGGCAACATCCTGTCGGTCCAGCTATTCGAGCCGCTGTGGGCGACGCTCAAGTGGACCTGGCCGACGGGTGGGGCGGCCTGGTTCGGCACGCACAACGGGATCTTCATCGTGACGCTGATCACGATCGCGCTGGCCGGCGTGCTGGTCTCGATCGGAATGGCGGGCTACGCGAAGGTCCAGCGCTGGTGCTTCATCGGCGGCCTGATCGGCTTCGCGGTCGTCGTCATCCTGCTGCTGATCAACTCGCACGCCAGCTTCATCAGCTCGTTCAACTACGAGGCGGCCAAGCTGTTCGGCGTGAAGAACGCCTACGCGGCCACCAACGCGGCGGCGGTGAAGGCCGGCTACAGCACGTCGCCGCTCAGCTTCGGCCCGCTCGGGCCGACGATGCTGCTCGTCCCCGCGATGATGTTCTTCATCCTGTGGCCGAACTGGGGCACCACCTTGTACGGCGAGGTCCGCGGGGCGAGCGACTTCAAGCGGGTGTTCGCGGGCATGTTCATCGGCCTGTGGCTGACGGTCATCCTGACGATCATCTTCCTGCTGCTGATGGCCAAGACGGTCGGCTGGGGCTTCTACCAGAACCTCAACTCGCTGGACTACAACGCCACGCCGCAGTTCGGCATCTGGCCGTACCCGTTCATGTTCGCGGGCTGGCTGGTGCACAACACGGCGTTCCAGGTGGTCTTGATCCTGGTCCTCAGCCTGTGGTTCTTCGGCTGGGTGGGGACCCTGTTCCTGTCCTCGACCCGGGTGATTTTCGCCGCCGCGTTCGACCGGGTGCTGCCGGACCGGGCGGCTGAGGTCTCGGAGAAGCGCCGGGTGCCGTTCTACTCGCTGATCCTGATGCTGCTGCCGGCCGTGGGGCTCAGCGCGCTGTACGCGTACAACTCCACGTTCGCCAGCTACACGCTGGACGCCACGCTGGTGATCGCGGTGACGTACCTGTTCAGTGCGGTCGCGGTGATCATCTTGCCGCTGCGCAAGCCGGACCTGTGGTACGCCTCGCCGGCCAGCAAGGTCAAGCTGTTCGGCGTGCCGGTCGTGCCGGTGGCCGGCGTCGTCACGCTCGCGCTGCTGATCTTCAACCTCTACGAGTGGCTCTCCAACGACCTGTACTTCGTGAACAAGCCGTCCTCGCTCGTCTACATGGGCGCCATGTACGTGCTGGCGATCATCATCTACGTGGGCGCCCGCGTCATCCGTAACCGCCAGGGCATCGACCTCGGCCTCATCAACAAGGAAATCCCGGTCGAGTAGCCTTTCGCTTCATCATTGTGGGTCGTTGCTTCCCCTCTGGGGGCAGTAACGACCCACGTTGTTTGCTGGAGGGGTTGTGCGCACTTTTCTTGTTACTGGGGGGAATACCGGGATCGGGCGGGCCACCGCGGAGGGGCTGGCGGCGGATGGGGGGCGGGTTTATCTCGCGTGCCGGTCCGCGGCGAAGGGGGAAGAGGCGGCCGCGGCGATCAGGGCCGCGACCGGGTCCTCGTCGGTCTTCTTCCTGCCGCTGGACCTGGCCGACCTGGACTCGGTGCGGGCGTGTGCCGCCTCGTTTCTCGCGCTCGGCGAGCCGCTTGACGTGCTGGTGAACAACGCCGGGGTGGCCGGGGTGCACGGGCTGACCAGGCAGGGCTTCGAGCTGATGTTCGGCGTGAACCACCTGGGGCACTTCCTGCTGACCGCTCTTTTGCTCGAGCGCCTTGCGGCCAGCGCGCCCGCGCGGGTGGTGACGGTGGCGAGCGACGCGCACTACTCGGCTCGCGGCATCGACTACGCGGCGCTGCGGCGGCGCGCGCGGCACGTCACCGGGCTGCCCGAGTACGCGGTCTCCAAGTTGTGCAACGTGGCGTTCAGCCAGGAACTCGCGCGGCGGCTTGCGGGCACCGGGGTGACCACGTACGCGCTGCACCCCGGGGTGGTCGCGTCGGACATGTGGCGCCGGGTGCCGTGGCCGGTGCGGCCGCTGATCACGCGCCGGCTGCTGCCGGTGGCCGAGGGCGCGGCGACGTCGCTGTACTGCGCGACGTCGCCGGACGTGGCGCAGGCCAGCGGGCTGTTCTACGACAGGTGCGCGGAGCGGGCGGCGAGCCAGGTGGCGACGCCGGAGCTTGCCGGGGAGCTGTGGCGGCGCAGCGAGGAGTGGGCCGCCCCGGCCTAGGCTGGGGGGCATGGATCTTCCTGTCAACCCGCCGGTCGCGCCGATGCTGGCCAAGCCGACCGACGCGATACCCGACGGGGACTACGTGTTCGAGCCGAAGTGGGACGGCTTCCGCTCGATCGTGTTCCGCGACGGCGACGAGGTCGAGATCGGCAGCAGGAACGAGCGGCCGATGACCCGCTACTTCCCCGAGCTGGTCGCCGCCTTCCTCGCCAAGCTGCCGGAGCGGGTGGTGATCGACGGGGAGGTCGTGGTGCCCGACGCCTCCGGCCGGCGGCTGGACTTCGAGGCGCTGCAGCTGCGCATCCACCCGGCGGCCAGCCGGGTCGAGCTGCTGTCCGCCCAGACGCCCGCGCACTTCGTCGCGTTCGACCTGCTCGCGCTCGGCTCCGACAGCTACCTGGAGACGCCGTTCGCGCAGCGCCGCGCCGCGCTCGAGCGGGTGCTCGCCGGGGTCGGGTCGCCGATCCACCTGACGCTGGCCACCACCGACCGCAGCGTGGCGGCCGGCTGGTTCAGCCGGTTCGAGGGGGCGGGCCTGGACGGCCTCATCGCCAAGCCGGCCGAGGGGACGTACGAGCCGGACAAGCGGGTGATGAAGAAGATCAAGCACGAGCGCACCGCGGACTGCGTGGTGGCCGGCTACCGGGTGCACAAGAGCGGCCCGGACCGGATCGGCTCGCTGCTGCTCGGCCTGTACACCGACGACGGGAGGCTGGCCAGCGTCGGCGTGATCGGCGCGTTCGCCATGGAGAGGCGGATCTCGCTGTTCGCGGAACTGCAGCCGCTTGTCACCACCTTCGACCAGCATCCGTGGAACTGGGCGCAGCACGCGCCCGGCCAGCGGACCCCGCAGGCGGCCATGGCCAGCCGGTGGAACGCGGACAAGGACCTGTCGTTCGTGCCGCTGCGCCCGGAGCGGGTGGTCGAGGTCCGCTACGACCACATGGAGGGACCGCGGTTCCGGCACACCGCCCAGTTCGTCCGGTGGCGCCCGGACCGCGAGCCGCGATCGTGCAGCTACGCCCAGCTTGAGGAGCCGGTCAGCTTCGACCTCGCGGAGATCCTGGGCGGCCAGTCGTTGGGAGCAGGGCCTTCGGGAGCAGAGCATGGCTGAGGCGAAGATGGTGCTGTCGCTGGCGGGCCGCGAGGTGGCGGTCAGCAACCCGAGCAAGGTGTTCTTCGCCCAAGCCGGTATCACCAAGCTGGACCTGGTGCGGTACTACCTGTCGGTTTCCGCCGGGGCGCTGGGCGGGGTGGGCGGCCGACCGATGGCGCTGAAGCGGTTCGTGCACGGGGCCGAGGGCGAGGCGTTCTTCCAGAAGCGGGCGCCGGAGAAGCGGCCGGACTGGATCGAGACCGTCGAGCTCCGCTTTCCCTCCGGCCGGACCGCGGACGAGGTGGTGGTCACCGACGAGGCCTCGCTGGCCTGGGTGATCAACCTCGGCTGCATCGACCTGA
>JASHTQ010000664.1 GCA_030040475.1 Streptosporangiaceae bacterium | reverse complement strand
GGGCCGGGTCGACGAACATCACGGACAGCTCGGTGCCGGCGGCCAGCGACGCGGGGTCGACCTCCGCGGCGGCGGTGGAGACGACGCCGGGCAGCGACGAGATCTGGCTCTGCAGACCCGACGGGATCCCGGAATTGGGCGGGGCCTGGATGACCGCGTCGGCGCCCACCTGCTGCCAGGACTCGGCCACCTGGCTGCGGGTCACCGACGTGCTGACCATGTCCGGGAACGCCACCATGGCCAGCACGAGCACCAGGGCGAACGCAGGCAGCACGGTGCCGGGCGGGGTGCGCGTGGCCCGGGTCAGGCCGACGAACGCGACCACCCCGCGGGTGACGCCCGCGGCCCTGGCCAGCTCGCGGGCTAGGAGGGGGTAGCAGCGCAGCAGCACGACGGCCACCGGAATCGCGACGAGCACCGGCGCCGCGCTCGTGTACAGGCCGCTGTTCCCGGAGCTCAGGCCCTCGTGCCTGAGCACGACGAGCCCGCCGATGGCCGCGGCGACCAGCGCGACCTCCACGATGATCCGCCGGGTCCCGGAACTGCGGTCGGCTGTCTCGCCCGCGGCGCCCCCGGCCCGGCCGGTGACGGGCGCCGCCACGCGCTGCGGGACCACGCTGATCAGCACCGGGCCGGCCAGCGTCACGGCGATCGTGAGGCCGGCCAGCCACCAGCCCACCGCGTCGCCGTCACCGGGAGTCAGGCCGACGGCGAGCACCGCGGCCGCCGCCCCGGCGACCGCGGCGATGACCACGCTGGCCCGTAGCACCAGCCAGGCGAGCTGATACAGCGCCGCGCCCCTGGCTCGCATGAGCGTGAACTCCGCGGCGCGGCGCTGCCCAACCAGCCGGGCGCCAAGCAGCACCACTATCGCGCCGATGATGGTCAGGCTCACGTAGAGCAGCTCGAGCGCGGGGGCGACGGCGTTTTCCCCGGCGGTGAACGGCGCCAGGATCGCCGGGATCTGGGAGGCAACCGTTACCGTGACCGGGTTCCCTGCGGGGTCAGTCAGCGTTGCCCCTGAGGTCATCAGGCTGCTGATGTTCGCCTCGAACCCGTCCGCCTGGCCCGCGGTGAGCCCGCCGAGCGCGGCCGAGTACACCCAGGTCACCTGCATTTCAATGGGGCCGATGTTGGCTTCGACCAGCGGGAGCGCGCCGGGGCCGATGAAGACCGCCCCGATCCAGTACGGCAGCTCAGGCGCCGCCGCCTGGGTCAGCGCGGGCGTGGCCGCCACGGGCTCCTGGCTCCAGAAGGCGGAAGCCGGGTCGGTCGGCCGGATGATCCCGGTGATGAGCAGCTGTATCTGCCCCGCGTTCAGCCGGTCGCCGACCTTCAGCCCGAACCTGGCCGCGGTGGTGGTGGTCACCGCCGCCTGCACCACGGCCAGCTTTCCAGGCTCCGAGCCGGTGGCCGGGAGCCGTCCGGCCACGAGCTTGCTGTAGCGGGTCAGCTCCGTGCGGTAGGTCATCTCGAACTGCGGCTGTCCGGTCCCTGCTGCCTGGGCGGCCCCGCTCACCGGCACGTATTCCGTGGTCAGGCTCGCCCAGGCGGGCGGGTCGCCGGCTACCACCAGCCCGCCCGCGGCCAGCCGCGCCCGCAAGGAGGCGCCGACCGCCGCGATGTCAGCGGCCTGAACCTGCCCGGTTTCGTCCGATAGGGACGTCTCGGCTACCGTCCCGATGACGATCCGGTCGGCGGATCGCGAACCTGCAATGACGCGCTGCAGCGCCCCCGTGCTCAGCCCGGCGCTCTCCCGCGGGATCGCCAGGCTAGCCAGTATGGAGACGAACACGAGCAAGCCGAAGGCGACACTGGCGGCCGCCCCGGTACCGGTCAGCGTCACCCAGGCTGTGCTCAATTTGCCTGGGCCTCCGGCCGCGGCCCGCAGCCGCAGCCGCAGCGTTCTCATAAGGGTTCTCATCCGCCCTCCGCCCGCAACTGTGCCGCCGGGTCGGGCCTGCGCAGCACCGACAGGGCAGCGGCGGCGACCGGCACGGCCGCGGTGACCAGGGCCAGCGCAACGGCCGGCCCGAGTGGCACCACCACCAGGGCGAACGGCACGGGCGCCGACGCATCCGCGGTCAGGGTGATCGCGGGCACCATCAACTCGGCCAGGCCGATCCCGGCCAGTAGGCCCGCGGCCGCGGCCGGAACGCTGAGCGCGCACTGTTCCAGGCACAGCTGACCGGCCTGGGCGTTCTTCCCCACCCCGAGCGCGGCGAACACCGCGCTCTGCGTCCGCCGCGAGCGGAGGCTGGCCGCGACGCTGATCGAGAACCCGAGCACGCCGAGCAGCACCGCCGCCACCCCGACGGCCAGCATGGCCTGCCGGGGTGCCGTCAGCAGCGCGTTGTCGAGCAGGGCTGCCCGCTGGTCGGCGCTGCTCGTCACGGACAGGCCGAGGCCGGCCGGCAGGCGCGGTACCCGGCCGCCGGCGGTGCGCAGCCACCAGCGGGTCACCGACAGGGGCGACGGCACGTGGTTGCCGACGAGCAGGTCGCTGATCTCCGCAAGGTCCACGATCAGCGCCCGGTTCTTCCCGACGACGGTCGGGAAGTCGGCCACCGACGCCACGATCTTGACCGGGACCGAGAAGGAGCCGACCGGCACCGAGATCGTCGATCCGACGCTGAGCCGGTTGGCCGCCAGGTAACCGCTGGTGGCGATGGCCGGGACCACCAGCGGAGCCCGCACCGCCACCTCGACCTGCCCGGTGGCGGCCGAGGGCGAGAGGCTGACGGCGAGTTCGGTCGCCACCGACGGGGCGTGCCCGGCATTGAACGTGAGCTGCCGGGCGCCCCCGGCGGCGCTATGCCAGCCAAGCACCGCCGGCCCCGTCCCGCCCGATGGCGGAATCTCCCCGTACGCGTTCGTCGGCCCGGTCGGCACGCGCGTCGACGATCCCGTGGCCAGCCACCTCGCCAGGGCGGCGCCGTCGGCGAACGGCCTGCCGAACGGGCCGCTGGCGGTGGCGGCCACCGCCAGCGAGGCGACGCTCAGCCGCGCGGTCGGAGCCGATGTCGGGTCCGCCGGGTCGTACGCCGGCAGCGTATAGGGTCCCAGCGTGAGCCCGAGCAGCCGCAGCGGGTAGCTGGCCTGCCGCGGACCCGACAGCGTGAAGACCACGGAGTGCGGCTTGCCGTCGGCGGGCAGGCCCCCGGTCAGGCTCCCGTTGGCGGGTATCTGGTAGGTGGCGCCGCCGGCATCTTGGATCGTGGCCGTGACGGTGACCGAGCCGAGTTCCCTGTGCAGCTCGGCCGCGCTGGTGTGCGGACCCGGCCCGAGGGTCAAAAGTACCTCCAGCCGGTCCGGCTGGCCGGGCAGCGCGATCCCGGACAGCGGCGGGGTGATGCGCTGCCACAGCTCGCTCAGCGGAAGCGACGACAGGTCGGGGCGGAGCAGGATCGTCTTGCCCGCCGTGCTCGCGTCCAGCGCGATCAGTTGTGCCCCGTTGCCGATGTTGACGACGCCGGCCTCCGTGGCGGCGGTGACACCGGGTGCCTGGGTGATCGCCCCGGTTGCACCGAGCGGCAGCGGGCCCGAGGAGTCCACCCGGACATCCGAGCCGACCGCGAAGGCGGCCTGGTCCGCAGCCGACTGCCGCCAGCTCGAGTACCCGCCAAGCGCCAGCGTGGTGGTCGCCGTGGCGACGACGACAAGCAGGGCCGGGCCCGCCTGGCGGATCGGCCGCCTGGCGATCTGCCAGCTCACCATGGCGGCGGCCAGCCGCCGTTCGTAGTCGGTCGCCTTGTCGGCCAGCCTGGCAAGCAGCGGCAGCCCGCGCAGCGGGATGAGCGCCACCCCGGCCAGCGCGAGCGCGGGAGCGAGGGCGACGACGGGATCGATCCCGAGCGAGCCCGTCGCCTGATGCGCGACCGCGGAGAAGCCGCGCAGTTCCCATACCGCGACCGCGGCGAGCGCCACCAGGGCCAGATCGCCGCCTGCCCAGGCGATCGTCGCGAGCCGGGCCTGCCGGCCCCGGCGGAGCCTGGCCGCATCGGGGGTCAGGGCGTGCAACGCCGGCCAGGCCATCACCGCGACGCATACCACCAGCGTGGCGAGTGCCCACAGCCAGGCCAGCGAGGTGGTGCCGCGGCTCGTGTAGCCGTCCAGGCTCAGGTTGCCCAGGTCGGCCAGCGTGGCGGTCAGGTGCGTGCCGACCAGCACGCCGACCAGGCCGGC
This sequence comes from Streptosporangiaceae bacterium, assembly GCA_030040475.1. Next base: position 558 of record JASHTQ010000664.1, on the reverse strand, counting down.
CACGGCGCCGAGCACCACCGCCTCGGCCAGCACCGGCCGCACCACCTGCGACCTGGCGGCGCCGCGCGCCCGCAGCAGCGCGGACTCCTCCTCGCGCTGACTGGCAAGCAGGCGCGCGGCCAGCACCAGTCCCACCCCGGCCACCAGCAGCAACAGCAGCGCGGCGACGGTGAACAGCGACCGGGTCAGCACGATCGTGCTGGCGATGCCGGCCAGCAGCTGCGGCAGGCTTGAGGTCACCGCCAGCCCGTCAGGCAGGAGCACGGCCAGCTGCGAAACCGCCGCACTTGTGCTCGCGTTGAGCGCCTCGAGGTTTCCCCGGGCCAGCGTCGGCCCCTGCGGCAGCACCATCCACGAGCCTTCGGTCGCGGTGAGCGCCCCGCCGAACGCGGCCGGGTTCACCACCGCCGGGCCGTAGGTGAGGAAGGAGCCCGTGGCGCCGGCCCCGGCGTACGCATTGGCAAAGCCCTCGGTGCTGCTCCCCGAGAGGGGCAGCAGGTCCAGTGCCCAGTACGTCGACGCCGGGTCGTTGGGCCGGAACAGGCCGGTGACCTGCAG
>JASHTQ010000663.1 GCA_030040475.1 Streptosporangiaceae bacterium | reverse complement strand
CGAACGCGCTCGGAGTCCACTGATTCCGTTCTGGCAGAAGGAGCCCGCGCCCAGTGGATCTTCCCACTTACACAAATATCTGGCGGACCGAAAAGCGGCTTTACAAACTGTATGACTTTCGGCTGCCGGCGCCGTTGCCAATCACCTGGATTGGCGTTTTCACCGGGATTACGGTCCCTTACGTGATATTCCTCATTGCCGGCGCGGCCGTTTCCAAGGCCGCGATGCGGCTGATTGCAGCAGGGTTGGCGACTGCCTGTGGTGGTTCCCTTGCCCGCCAGGCAGCGACGGTATGTGTCGGAAGTGAGCGCTTTGACTGAGGCGGCACGAGACATGGCCTGCGCTGAGGCGACTGACGATGTTAGTCCCGCACTGACGAGCAAGTCATGTGGAAGTTCAGGAACTGAAGGCATACCCGTGAGGGCCTGTGACGGATTCTGCCTTGCCCAGAAGTGCGCCGCACCAGGCGGCACGGTAGCCAAAACGATACGGGTCGCTAACAGCAGGGCAGGAAGTATGCCGTCTTTGGAACCACGACGATCCAGGTCCCGGGTGGCGGTCTGGTGGAGCCTCTCAACGAGCGCTAGTCTTCTGGGTACCGCAGGCACTGCTGGATACCTTCACTCAACAGTCGGCCTCGCCCTCGCAGAGGCCGAAGCCACTACGCTCCTAATCGCTGCGCTGACCCTTCTCGTCATCGTCCTGCTGGTCATACTGCGCGGCAGTGATGAGGCCCGCGAGCATCTATTCCGCCTCCTCCGCTGGGCGGGGAACCGGCCAGAACCGCCAGCCCCTGCCACTACGAATTATAGGAAGAGCGGCACGAAGCCCGGAACTCCGACTCCTGGTCATGCTGATGGTCCTGTGCGAGCCACAGGTATGCGTACACTGCTCCCAGTGCAAAAGGCACCTCTGCCGGACGGGATGATCACACTGCGGCAGTGGGCACAGCGAGTGGACCGGGCGCCGTCGACTGTAATAACGCACTGGCGACAAAGGCCTGGCTTCCCAAGTCCTGTAGCGCAGCTGCCTGCAGCAAGCTGCCATCGAGGCGCCGCGGGCGAGAGCCTTTATATCGAAACAGAGCTTGAGGCCTGGCGCATGGTGCAAATCCGCCCTGGCAGGAGCAAGAGGGAGCCCTCGCCATATGGCCGTAGCCAAGTCCGTGGGTAAGACCGCCGCCGGTGCCATCGTCCGGCGCCATGGGAACCAGTCCCTCGTATCCTCAGACGGCCACGGCCCTCGGCTCCGTAACCACCAAACCGTTACCCGCTGACCGCACCCGCGTTGGCGAGCAGTCGTTAGTGTCAGGTGATGACGCGGCGTGACCCTTTGCCGACCGGTCAGCCGCTCCGCCAGCGGCGCCGCAGGGAGCCGGCGTGACCCCGGATCGTGAGCGCCGTCCGCGTGGACCTGCAGTGACCGCACCGGCGCGTAACTGGATGACCGGCGGCGTCCGGATACCGCCTGCCGCGGGTAGCCTGGGCACTGCGGTGCGCGAAGGGATGCTGTGATGAACGCGCGCATCATGAAGCCACTCAGCGCGGCCCGGTCGGCGGGAGCGCTGACGGTGCTGTGCCTGGTTGGTGTCGGCTGTGCCGCCCAGGCGTCTCCTGCGCCGGTCCAGCCCGGCCCGGTTGCCCGCCTCGCCGCGCCGCCGGTGCCTGGCAGCTTCCAGCCGGTCGCGGCCAGCTTCGTGTCCTCGGCCTGGGGTGTCGTGCTCGGCGGCGCTGGCTGCACCGCCAGCCGCGCATGCCGGGCCCAGCTGGCAGTGACCGCCGACGGCGGGGCGCACTGGTCCGCGATCCCGGGACCGGCTGCCTTGCTGCTGGCGGGCGGCAGGTCCAGCCTGCCGCAGGTGAACCAGGTGGTGTTCGCCGACCGCGCCGACGGGTGGCTGTACGACAGCGGGTATGACGCCGGCGGGTATGTCTGGGTCACGCACGACGGCGGCACGTCCTGGCGTGAGATCAAGCTGCCCGGCACCATCCAGACGATGGCGGCGTCCGCGCACGCCGTGTACGCCGTGGCCGACAGCCAGCTCTACAGCAGCCCGCCCGGCGGGAACGCGTGGCGGCGGGTCAGCGCGGGGCCACAGTCTGGGCCTGTCACCGGAGACGTCCTGGCGATCTCGGGTAACTCGGTCTGGTTCGGCAGCAGCACGTACGGCAGCACGCACGTGTGGGCCACCGCCGATGGCGTGCACTGGGCCAGGTACCCGTTCCGCTGTTCCGGCCTGGCCGACACGCAGCCGTACCTGCTCGCGGGCATCTCGGCGGCCAACCCGCGGGATGTGGCGTTCCTGTGCGTCGCGACGCCGGGCTCGTACAGTGACGTCACGAAGGTCCTGGTCTCGGTCAGCGGCGCCCACAGCGGGTGGCAGACGCTGACGGCGGCCCCGCCGGCCGGCGACGTGGCCGGGTTCGCCGTGGCGCCGGGCCGCCGCTTCGGCCCGATCTCGATCGCCGTTGCGGTGCCGGCGGCGGCCGGCTTCTACCGTATATACCGCTTGCCCGGGCCAGGTCACGGTTGGACCATCTCCGTTATCCCGGGCGGTGCTCCCCCGCTGAACTCGCTGCAGTTCACGAGCCCCGCGGTGGGCACCTTCGTCATGGACGAGCCGGGACCCGGGCTCCATAGCGAGCTGCAGCGGACGACCGATGCCGGCCTGACCTGGCATCCGGTGAGGTTCTGAGCCAGCAGCGCGCGGCCAGCGGCCCGCCGCGCCGGATCACCGCTCCCGCGCCGTCGTCCCGTCCGCAGACACCGGCCCGGCTGCCAATCGTTCCGCAGTCACGCCGTCGGTCCCGCCATCGCGCCACTTGGCCTTGTTACGGCGCCCCGGCCCGGGTTCGGATGGCGGCCGGACCGTTACCCGCTGACCACGGCCGCGTTGGCGGCGTGGCAGTCAGGTTACGGCGCAATGAAAGCTAGGACGGCGCCGACGGCACAGCCGACCACCAGCGTCGGCCAGGCGCAGTCCGTGCAACCGGATTCGGGCGGCCATGGCGCCCGAATGGCCGCTACGGTGAGCCAGGCTGGGCGGCGCCCGGGCGGCTGGCCGTGCTGTCGCCGTCGCGGCCAATCGCGGTGATCCTCTCCCGGGCGGCGTCGAGCTGGCCAGCGATCATGTCCTTGACGTCGGTGTCCAGCGGGGTGTCCGGGCGCAGGATCAGTGCGCGCAGGGCCGGCACGAGCGGGCCGTACTTGGAAGCGAGCCGGGCTAGCTTGGGCCCGGTGGTGTGGATAATTCCCACGGCGTTATCGGTGAAATCCGACGCCTTGATCACCCGCGCCCACGGGCTGGCCCCCAGGCTGGCGATGACGTGCTCACGGTAGTGCTCGTGCTTGTCGCGGCCGGGCTCCCAGGGCGGGTTGGTCACCGCGGCGACCAGGGCAGCGGTGCGTGCGCCGAACCGCCCGGCCAGCACCGCCAGGGCCGCCTGCCGACCGCCGCCTGGGGCGATGTCCGCGGCGTGGTCCTCGACGGCGTCGTGCAGCAGCGCGGCGCAGGCCACGTCGGGATCGGTGACCCGGTAGTGGTTCAGGATCCGGATCGTGACGCGGAGTAGGTGGCTGGCGTAGGGTTCGCGTTGCCGCCGGTCGGCCGCGTGCAGCCCTGATGCCAGCGCCAGCGCGTCGTGTGCCCGGCTGCGGTCGGCGGCGGAGAACTGGGCGATCTCGATGGCCAGCCGTTCGCGTAGGCCGGCCTCGCCGTGCACGGAGGTGATCGCGTGCAGCGGCATCCCGGCCAGCAGCCGCCGTTCCGCCGGGCCCGGCCCCGCGCCGGCCTCGGACATCAGCTTCGCGGTCTCGTCAGCCACGATCTGCTCCGCCTCCTCGCGTTCGCTACTTATCGTGTGCGGATTGCGCCGTTATGTCAGCAAGCGTAGGTCGACGGGCCATGATCATGCAGGCGTTGTGGGACGACGGGGACCGGTTGCAAGGGCCGGGCCGACGCGATCCGCACGCGGTCCATGGCGGATGGCCGGTCAGCGGCTTGCCGCGGTAACCACTGGGCGGGCGTGCAACAGAAGCGGCTTTCCCGCTGGGACGTGAACCACTGGCGGGACCAGCCCGGACAGGGCTCCGGCGTGTTCCGTGAATGTCCGCATCTGTACTTAATCGAACCCGTGGAGCCGGAGGGTTTCGGCGGGGGTGGTGTGGTCGCGTCGGCCTTCGGGGACGTGCAGG
>JASHTQ010000662.1 GCA_030040475.1 Streptosporangiaceae bacterium | reverse complement strand
GCCGGAGTCCGGTGCCGCGGCCAGCGAGCCGATGAGCGACCGGGCCTCGGCCGGGCCGAAGCCCGCGCCGGCCAGCGCCTGCTCGGCCGACAGGCCCGCCGCGCGCCCGTCGGCCAGGGCCCGCTGCAGCTCGTCCTGGGCCTGCCTCGCCCCCAGCCTGGGGGCGAGGAGGGCCAGGACCCGCTCGCTGACCTGGTACCCGCCGTCGCGGGTCAGGTTGCGCCGCATGGCCTCGGCGTCGACGGCCAGGCCCTCGGTCAGGCCCACCGCGAACTGCAGCGCGGCGGTGGCCAGCAGGCAGGTTTCCGGCCAAGCCACCCACTCGGCCTTCCAGCCGCGACCGTCCCGCTCGTGCTGCTGGACCACGGCCTCGGTCATGACCCCCGCGCTGGCCCGGGCCAGCCGGGCCAGCGTGTCCAGGTGCTCGCTGGCCTCCGGGTTCCGCTTGTGCGGCATCGTGATGCTGCCGACCGTGCCGGGCGAGGCCGCCTCGCGCAGCTCGCCGATCTCCGGCCGCTGCAGCTCGTACACCTCCCCGCCGATCCGCGCCAGCGTGCCGCAGATCAGCGCGAGCAGCTGGGCAAACTCCGCGCCGCGGTCGCGCGCCGACAGCCAGGAGATGCCCGGGTCGGCCAGGCCGAGCTCGGCGCAGAACCGGGCCCGCACGGCCAGGCCCTGCTCGCCGTAGAACACCAGGCTGCCGACCCCGCCGCCGAGCTGCCCGACCAGCCAGCGGGGCGCGCCGTCGCGGAGCCGGTCCAGGTGGCGGCGGATCTCGTCGGCCCACGACGCGGCCTTCCAGCCGAACGTCACCGCGCTGCCCGGCTGCCCGTGGGTGCGGCCCGCCATCACGGTGGACCGGTGCTCCACCGCGAGCTCGAGCAGCCGCGCCTCGATCCGCCGCAGGTCCCGCCAGGCCAGGCCGCCGATCCGGCGCAGCGCCAGCGCGGTCCAGGTGTCGGTGATGTCCTGCACGGTGGCCCCGGCGTAGACGTACTCGCGGGCGTCGGCGGGCAGTACGGCCTGCACGGCCCGGATCAGGCCGAGCATGGAGTGGGAGCTCTGCCGGGTCTGCTCGGCCGCCAGGCCCAGGTCGATCCGGTCCGGCCGGGCGTGCTCGGCGATCAGCGCGGCCGCCCGCGCCGGGATCACCCCGGCCTCGGCCTGGACCCGGGCCAGCGTCACCAACACGTCCAGCCAGCCCCGCAGCCGGCCCTCCTCACCCAGCACCGCCCGTGCCTCCGCCGTCCCCCACAGGTGCTGGTAGAGGGCAGAATCCGCGATCCGGTCGGTCATCGCGGGACCGACTCGGCGACCCGCCCCGCGAGAGCCTGCGCCGCCGCCACCGCGAGGGCCAGCCCGTCACGGATCTGCGTCAGGCTCGCGCCCCAGGGCACCACGACCATCCCCTCGTCGCGGGCGACCCGGTCCTCCAGCAGGCAGCACTTGGTCAGCACCGGCCCGCTCCCGGCGGCCAGGTTACGCGGGCACATGTCCACCGTGGGGACCTTGTCGCCGTAGAACCAGTCGTGGATGGCCCGGGACCGCGCGCACCCGACCAGCGTCCACGGCTCGCGCTCGGGGATCTCGTCCAGGTAGGAGACCGGCGTCGCGTTCTCGGGCGCGGCCCGCCCGGCCCGGCAGGGGAACAGGTAGTGCGGGGCGGGCCGGGTATCGGCCAGGTCCCGCAGGTCCACCAGCTCCGGCATCAGCTCGACCGGCGGCAGGTCCTCGGCCAGGTCCAGCACCCGGGTCAGCTGGTCTACCAGCTTGGCCGGCCACGGCGGCACCACCTCGAGCACCCGCAGCCGGATCGGAGCCGGGTCGAGGATGAAGCTGACGTGACCGTACCGGCCGCGCACGATCACGCAGCGGGCGCCGGGCGCATCCCGCCCGGCCACCCGAGCCAGCTGGGTGGGCACGGCGGTGTCGGTCTCCGGCGCGTCCACGAGCGCGGTCTCGTCGGCGCGCGCGAGCACGGTCACCGAGGTGACCGGGGAGAACAGCGGCTGCTCGGACTCCTTGGTCACCTCCACCACCACGCTGTCCGCGCCGTGGCGGGCGATGATGTACCGGGTCCGGCGGTACACCGGCCGGCCGGCCAGGAACGCGCGCAGCCGGTCCTCCTCCAGCGGGACCGGCACCTCGGTCACGCTGACCTCCCGGTACTGGGCCGGGACCAGGTTGGTGGCGGGGCCGGCCGCGGGCGGCGCGGTCACGTCCGGCGCACCAGGCCCGGCGTCGGGGTCCCGAATGTGTCGGCCCGCAGCGACAGCCGGAGGGTCTCGAGCCCCAGGGCCTCGGCCGGGTGCACGTTGGCCAGGTTCACGTCGGGGCCGAACCGGCGGACGAACCACGCCTGCTGGGCCTCGCGGGGAGCCTCGAAGACTACGCAGTCCGGGCTGGCCACCGAGGCCAGCGCGGTGACCACGTCCTCGCGGACCGTGCCGTCCGGCCGGTAGATGCCGACGGTGCCGCTGGCCCGCCCCTCGGCCAGCACCCAGGTGGCGCCGGCCTCCAGGTCCATCGACACGGCCCGGGCCCATTCCTCGGGCTCCGGCTGGACCGCCTCGTCCTTGGAGCCCACCTCGGCGAGCACGATGAAGCGCTCGGCGGCCGCGGCGATCAGCTCCTGCTTGGCGCGCTCGGCCATGGTGACCGTGCCCGCCGAGACCTCGACGCAGGGGAACCCGCAGTCGCAGGCCCAGTCGAGGAAGTCCCGCACCCGGCCCTGGGCCCAGGCGATCTCCAGCAGCGTCCCGCCCGGCGAGGCGAGCACCCGGTGACGGGCCAGCAGCTCCAGTTTGGCGGTCAGCTGCGGATCCAGGTAGGAAGTACCCCAGCCGAACTTCCACACGTCGACGAAGCATCCGTGCAGATCCAGCAGGTCAGCGGCCTGCCCCAGCGGGACGCCGCGGTCGAGCACGTGGGTGATACCGATCCGGCGCGGCTTGACGGCGCGACATGGAAGAGCGAGGAAACCGGGGCCGGGCATGAACGCTATAATAGATTTCTCTACACTTTAGTGCAAGAATGGAGCCGGATGGTGGACGCGCGAGCAGGTGCCCGGAGGGGTGCAGACGTCGATCTGCCCGCCCTGGTCCAGGCGGTGCGGACGCATCCGGGGGTCACGGCCAAGGCCGAGATCGGCCTGGTCAGCGAGATCTTCCCGGGCACCGACTGGCGGGCGGGTCCGGGTGACGACGGGGCGGTCGTGACCGAGGGCGGGCTTGACCTGGTGGTCGGCGGCGAGGCCATCCTGCCCTCGTTCGTGGCGGCCGACCCGTACGGCGCCGGCGTGGCCGCGGTCACCACCAACCTCAACGACCTGGCCGCGATGGGCGCCTGGCCGCTGGCCCTGGTCGACACGGTCACCGGCCCGCGCGAGACCATCCGGCGGGTAATGGAGGGCATGCGCTGGGCCGCGGGCCTGTATCAGGTGCCCGTGGTCGGCGGCCACATGACCGTGACCGCCGGGCCGCCCGGGCTGTCCGCCTTCGGGCTGGGCCGGGCCGACCGCCCGCTGTCGGCGCCGTCCGCCGAGCCGGGGCAGTCGCTGGTGGTCGGCGGCTGCGTGGAGGGCCAGATGCGGGCCGACTTCCCGTTCTTCCCGTCGTTCGACGAGCGCGGCGAGCGGCTGGCCGGGGACGTCCGGTTGCTGGCCGAGGGCGCCGCGGCGGGCTGGGTAGTGGCGGCCAAGGACGTGAGCATGGCCGGCCTGGTCGGGTCGCTGGCCATGCTGCTGGAGTGCAACAGGCTCGGCGTGACCGTCGACCTGGGCGCGCTGCCGGTCCCGGCGGGCGTGACCGTGACCCAGTGGCTCACCTGCTTCCCGTGCCTGGCCTTCCTGCTGTGCGTCCCGCCCGGCCGGGAACGGGACTGCCTGCGGGCCTTCGCCGCCCGCGGCTTGGCCGCCGCGCCGGTCGGCACGCTGGACTCCACCGGCGAGCTGCGGCTCGCCTCGGCCGGGCGGGCGCAGACCGCGTTCGACCTCAGCGTCGAGTCGGTGACGAACCTGGCCCGCCCCCGGCCGCCGCTCGCTAGGACGAACCGCACAGCCCGATGAGCATGCGCTGGTGCGGGATGCCCGCGTACTCCACCAGCGACCCGGATCGCCGCCAGCCCAGCCACCGAAAGAACGTGACGTTGGCCGGCTGGATGTAGGCCTCCATCTCCTGGCCGCCGTTCATCCCGGCCGCGCCGACCGCGAAGCGGACCAGCGGCGCGCCCAGGCCGAGGTGGCGGTGGCTGGCCAGCACCGCGAGGCGGTCGCCCTTCCAGAGTCCCGGCACCTCGGGCCGCGGGTAGAGCCGGACCGTGCCGCAGAGGACCCCGCCCGCCAGGCCGATGACGTGGATGGTGGCCGGGTCGCCGTCGTGGGAGTCGGTGTCGTCACCGCCGTTGTGGTTCAGGAACAGCCCCTGCTCGGCCACGAAGACCTGGTGCCGGATCCGGAAGTGAGAGTCCCGCTCGGCCGCAGTGCCGACCGCGCGGCAGGCCAGCGGGACCGCGTCGTCCGCGGGCGCGGGGTAGACGGGGCGGCCCGCGCTGGCCGGCCGGCTACCCATGGTCGACGAGCGGGAGGAACGTCCGGCCCCCCGTGTCGGCTCGGTTCTCGAGCAGGCTCATCCCCGAACACGCCTGGCACCGGGCGCAGCCCGCCGCCACGGCGTGCGCGCCCAGGCCACGCTCGTTCAAGTACGGCACCACCCGGCGGTAGATCGTCTCGCAGTACTCCGGCGACGGCGCGATCAGGTCTTCCATCAGGCTGCCCACGGTGGGGCGCAGCGGCACCACGAACGGGTAGACGCCGATCTCGATCGCGCGCCGGCACCCCTCCACGATCAGGTCCGGGTCCTCGCCCATGCCCAGGATCACGTAGGTGGACACCTGGCCCTCGCCGAACGCGGCCACCGCCCGTTCCCAGGCCCGGAAGTACCCGTCAATCCCGGTGCGCGCCTTGGCGGGCGCGATCCGCGCCAGCACCTGCGGGTCGAAGGTCTCGACGTGGATGCCGACCGAGGCGATCCCCATGTCCCGGACCCGGTCGATCACGGCCAGGTCCCGGGGCGGCTCGAACTGCACCTCGACCGGCAGGCCGGAGGCCTCGTGCACGGCCTGGCCGCAGCGGCCCACGTAGAGCGCGCCCTTGTCCGGCGTGGCGGTGGTGCCCGTGGTCAGGGTGGCGTCCACCGCGCCGTCCAGGTCGCGGGCGGCGACCGCGACCTCGGCCAGCATCTCCGGGGTCTTCTTGGCGATCGTGCGCCCGTTCGCCAGCGTGACCCCAATCCCGCAGAACGTGCACTGGTCCGCGTTGCCCCAGTAGGCGCAAGTCTGGATGACCGTGCTGGCCACCGAGTCCAGGTGCAGCAGGGCGATCTGCCAGTAGGGCACGCCGTCCGCGGTGGTCAAGTCGTAGTAGCGGGGACGCCGCGACGGCTCGGCCGAGGCCAGCCGCTCGCCGTCGCGGTAGACGGCCCAGCCGTCGTCCTCGGCCCGCAGCACGTAGGGGGAGGTCCGCGCGTAGTGCGCGCCGGTCGGCACAGTGGCGGCGAAGCCGTCGACCCAGAGCATGCCGGCGTCGGCCGGGCCCGCGCCGCCCTGCCGGGACTCCAGCGGCACGTCCACCCGCAGGCCACGGCCCTGCAGCTCGGTGATCAGGCGCGCCAGCTTGTCGTCGGCACGTGGTCTCCCGGCCCGGGCCGGACCCGGCCCGCCGGTGGCCGTGCGCAGACCGGCCCTGCTGGTCGAGGAGTCCTTCATCGCCCCTCCACCTATTAGATCCGATACGTACGTTTACCATCCTTGATAAACCTGCCGCCTACGTCAAGGCACCACCGCGGATACGTCGCGGCAATAACACGCACCACACGCGCTCAGTCCGCACCGGCCTGGGCCTGGCGCTGAGCGTCCCTGAGCGCGTCCGCGAGCTCCCCGGGGTCGAGGTAGCTGCCGTAGGGCTCGCCGATCGTGAGCCCGCCCGTGGCCAGGTCGATCTGGCCCGCGTCGAGGCGGTACACGGCCCGGCTCAGCGTCTCGTCCGGCCCGGCCGAGACGATCACGGCGCGCCCGGTCGCCACCTCGGCCTCGACCCTCGAGTAGGGCACGAAGGGCACTCGTTCGGCCTGGCCGGTCTCCTCCGCCACCGTCCAGGCCTCGCCCTGCTCCCGCGCGCGGGCCAGCGCCGCCAGCCGTCCGGCGGCGGCGGCGCGCGCCACCAGCTCGCGGTACCGCATGGCGCAGGCCGCCGCGGCGGTCAGGTCCGGTTTGACCCCGGGCACCGGCTCGAGCCCCAGGTCACCGACCAGTTCCCCGGCGCGGCCGTCGGCCGCGAGCAGCGCGGGCAGGTCCGGGCAGGTCCCGCGCAGCCCCTCGAGCAGCCGCTGGACCAAGCCCAGGGCCTGCTGGTACTGCTCGGGCTGCGCCATCACCAGCGGGAAGAGCCTGGCCTCGGCCTGGTCCCAGGATCGCAGCACCGAGGGCGGCACGCCCGGCGGCCGGTCCCCGCCGGGGTCGGCATCGCGACCGGCCATTGCACCCTCCCGCGCTCGCGTTTACTATTATGAACGATTCATCATCTATGCGATTCGCACACTACCTCGCCAGAGGATCCCATGACCAAGACTGCGGTCGTCGCCCTGGGCGGCAACGCGCTGACCCAGGCGGGCCAGTCCGGGACGTACGACGAGATGATGGCCAACGCGGTGGCTATGGCCACCGCGGTCAACGATGTGCTCGAGGTCGGCTGGCGGGTCGTGATCGTGCACGGCAACGGGCCGCAGGTGGGCAACCTGGCCATGCAGCAGGAGGCCACCACAATGGTGCCCGCGCAGCCGCTGGCGCTGCTCGGCGCGATGACCCAGGGCATGCTGGGCAGCCTCATCGTCCGGGCCATCGACCTGCAGCGCGGCCGCGGCACCGCGGCCGCGCTGATCACCCACGTGATCATCGACCCGGCCGATCCCGCGTTCGGCGCCCCGTCCAAGCCGATCGGCCCGTTCTTCGAGCCCGCCGAGGCCGAACGGCTGGCCGCGTGCCGCGGCTGGACGGTCCAGCCGGACTCCGGCCGAGGGCACCGGCGGGTGGTGGCCTCCCCCCAGCCGACCGGCGTGATGGAGATCGACGCGCTCCGAGCGCTGCTGGACGCCGGGCACCTGGTCATCGCCGCCGGCGGCGGCGGCATCCCGGTCACCGCCGCGGACACCTGCGGCACCGTGGACGCGGTCATCGACAAGGACCGGGCCGCATGCCTGATCGCCCGCCAGCTCGGCGCCCAGGCCCTGCTCCTGGTCACCGCGGTCGATCGGGTCATGCTCGACTACGGCCAGCCGACCCAGTCCAGCCTGGGCACGATCACCGCCGACGAGGCCGCCGGGCACCTGCGGGACGGCCAGTTCCCGCCGGGCAGCATGGGGCCCAAGATCGAGGCGGCCCTGCGCTTCCTGGACGAGGGGGGTGAGCTGGCCGTGGTCACCTCGCCCGCCCTGCTCGCGGCGACGCTGGCCGGGACCGCGGACCGGGCCGGCACCCGCATCGAGCCGGCCCGGTCCCGGACGGGACAGCCGCGGTGAGCGCCCGCCGGCTCCTGGCCTTCCCCAGCACCTACCGGGACTCGCTGCTGCTGCTCAGCGCGACCCGGGGCATGCAGGACAGCCCGAACGTGACCTGGGCCAGCGCGGCCATGGCCACCCCGGCCGTGGCCGAGGACCTGGCCGGCCGGGGCTTCGAGCCTGACGCCCTGTCCGGTGCCGACGCCAACGCCCTGGTGCTGGCGGCGTGTGCCGAGGAGGACGCGGCCGCCGACGCGGCCCTGGAGCGGGGCCGGGCGATGCTGTTCGCCGCGGTCGGCCGGTCCGGCGGGCCGGCCGACGACACGCCGCGTCCCCGGACGGTCGCAGAGGCGTCCCGGCTGCTGCCGGAGGCCAACGTCGCGGTGGTGTCGGTGCCCGGGCCGTACGCCGCGATCGCGGCCCACTCCGCCCTGACCGCGGGCCTGCACGTCCTGCTGTTCAGCGACAACGTGCCGCTGGCCGACGAGGTCGCGCTGAAGCAGCGGGCCCGCCGCCTGGGACGGCTGGTGATGGGCCCCGGCGCGGGCACCGCCATCCTCGGCGGGGTCGGGCTGGGCTTCGCCAACGCGGTCGGATCGGGTCCGGTCGGCGTCGTCGCCGGGGCGGGCACCGGCGCGCAGGAGGTCACGACGCTGCTGGACCGCTGGGGCATCGGCCTGTCTCAGGTCATCGGCGTGGGCGGCCGGGACCTTTCGGCCAAGGTCGGCGGGCTGATGGCGCGCAGCGCCGTGCAGGCCCTGGACGCCGACCCCAGCACCGAGGTCATCCTGCTGGTATCCAAGCCACCGGACGAGCAGGTGGCCCAGGCGGTGATCGGCGCCGCGGCGTCTACCCCGGTGGTCGCGACCTGTCTCGGCATGTCCGCCCCGGACGGCCTGCTCGCCGGCGCCCCGCTGGCCGCCACGCTCGAGGGCGGCGCCCGGCGGGTGGCCGACCTCCTAGGCCGTCCGGTACCCGACCCCGGCGACACGCTCGACGGTTTGGTCGAGCGCGAGGCCCGCCGGATCGGCGCGGGCCGCCGGGCCGTGCGCGGCTTCTTCACCGGCGGCACGCTCTGCTACGAGGCCCAGGTGATCCTCAGCCAGGCGCTCGGCCCGGTGTACTCCAACATCCCGCTGCGGCCCGAGCTCGGGCCGCCCGCCCCGGCCGGCGCGCACGTCTGCCTGGACCTGGGCGAGGAGGAATACACCAAGGGGCGGCCTCACCCGATGATCGACCCGGCCGCGCGCCAGGAGATCCTGCGGGCGCAGGCGTTCGACGCGGACATCGCGGCGGTGCTGCTCGACGTCGTCATCGGCTACGGCTCGCACCCCGATCCGGCCGGGGAGATCGCCGGGACCTGCGCGGACATCATGGCCGCCGGGGCCGCCGTGGTCTGCTACGTGCTCGGGACCCGCGGCGACAGCCAGGGCTTGGACCGGCAGCGCGCCGTGCTGCGCGAGGCGGGCGCGATCGTCACTGAGAGCGCGGCCCAGGCCGCCCGGATCGCCGCCGCGATCGCCTCCCGCCAGCTGACCCAGACCCCGGTGGTCCACCCGTGACCGCGGCTCCGGCTCACGACCTGGCTCCGGTCGGCCTGGTCACCTACTCGGTCAAGCCACGGGGCGGGGCCGTGCACACGCTGGCGCTGGCCGAGGCGCTGCACGCGGCCGGGTACCCGGTGCGGGTGTTCGCGCTCGGCGACCCCGAGACCGGCTTCTTCCGGCCGGTCGCGGCGCCGGTCACGATCATCCCCGCGCCGCCCCACCTGCCCACGCTGGAAGAGCGGGTCTTCGCCAGCGTGGACACGTTGGAGGCCGGCCTGGGCAAACTCGCCGCCGGGTACCCGATCCTGCACACCCAGGACTGCATCTCGGCCCGGGCCGCCGTCCGGATCCGGGATCAGGCCGGCTCGCCGGGCGAGGCTCCGGTGGTGATCCGCACCGTCCACCACGTGGACGACTTCACCAGCCCGTCGCTGATCGACTGCCAGCGCCAGGCCATCCTGGAGCCCGACCAGGTCCTGGTCGTCAGCGTGCAGTGGCAGGAGATCCTGGCCGCCGACTACGGCACGGCCGCCGAGGTCGTGCCCAACGGCGTCGACGCCGCCCGCTTCCAGCGGACGGATCCCGCGCTGGCCGCCGCGCTGCGGCGGCGCGCCGGCGCGGCGGATCGGCCGATGCTCCTGGCCGTGGGCGGGATCGAGCCGCGCAAGGGCAGCGAAACGCTGATGGCGGCCGTGGCCGCGCTCAAGCGGTCGGGCCGCCGCCCGGTGCTCGCGGTCGTCGGCGGCCACTCGTTCCAGGACTACCGGGCGTACCGGCACCGGGTGCTGGCCTCGCTGCCGGACCTCGGCCTGGAGCTGGGCGACGACGTGGTGATGCTCGGCACGGTCGACGACGCCGAGATGCCCGGCTGGTACGCCGCCGCGGACCTGCTCGCGTTCCCCTCCACCAAGGAGGGATGGGGCCTGGTCGTGCTCGAGGCGATGAGCGCGGGCCTGCCCGTGGTCGCCTCCGACCTGCCCGTGTTCCGTGAGTACATGCGGCCCGGCCAGGACGCCCTGATGGTGCCGGTGGACGACGCCGGCGCGCTGGCCGCGGCGCTGGCCGCCGTCCTCGACGACGAGCCGCTCGCCACCCGGCTGCGCACCGCCGGGCTGGCCCTGGCCGAGCGCTTCACCTGGGCCTCTTCCGCCGCCGCGCACCAGAAGATCTACGCCGGCGCCACCGCCCGGGCGAGCTGAGGACCCGCCACACTCGCCATCGCACTTCCACGTGGGCGGTGAATCGCCCCGGCTTTGTGGGCGACCCCGTCCGTGGCCCCTGCCGCGCCCGTCCGTAGTCCGTTCCGCCTCCGCCCGTGGGCCGCACGGCCCCCGAACCCGGTATCCACGGACGCATAGCGGACGGCGTCCGGGCCGGTCGTGCGGTCGGTGTAACCGTCGGCTCTCCACGGACGGCCACGGACGGGCCGCGATCGCGGCGTGGTTCTGGCTTGACACGCGTGTGTCCGGCTTCCAGCAGGTGATGTGCAGACCCGCGCCGAAGATCACGGCGAAGGCACTCCACGCGCCGAGCCCGGTCGCCACGGCGGGAGGCCAGCCAGCCCGCTACTCCGGGGCGGCGACGAGGGTGGCGGGGCTGGTGGCGGCGGGCCGGTCGCTGACCTGGCCGTCGCCGAGCTCGATGAGCCGCCATGTCCGGTCGGGTCGCCGGGCCAGGTCGGCGGTCAGGAACTCCAGCCCGAGCGAGCCGATGAGCGGGGTGAACGGCGTCAGGTCCAGGTCGGGCGGCGGCGGGTCGGCGGGGGTGTCGGGGTGATGAGCCGGCAGGTGCCCCGGGTCCACCAGGTGCGGACCTCGGCCGGGCCGAACTGCTCGTAGCGGCGGATGACGAACCCGCCGGTGAAGTCGTCGTCGCGCAGGTCGCGGAACCGGGCCGCGATCTTCCATGCCGCCGCCTGGTCGCTGGTCTCGGGGATGTAGGCGGCCTGGGTCCAGCAGTGCTTCATGGACTTGACGTAGTCCCGCAGCACTGCCGGGCCGGGTCCGAGCCGGGCGCACGCCCGGGCGAAGTCTTACGGGCTGTCGCCGGCCGTCCATTCCGTGCGGGGAGTGACCGGCGCGGGATACCAGCCCGGCAGTTCGTGGGCAAGCTTGTAGTGCGCGGGGCTGGTGCGCAGGGTCACGCCCTTGGCAGTCAGGGCAGCCGCGAGCTCGGCGTACTGGCCGCTGCCGAGCATCCAGCCGCGGTGGACGGCCTCGCCGCCTGCCGGGACCATGGCGACTGCCCGCCGGGCGTCACCGGTCCCGCGCAGCCCGTCGTGATCGACCAGCGCGACCGGCACGCCGAAGGCGGCGGCTGCGGTCGCCTCCGCGGCGAAGTGCTCATCGGGCCGGCCGCGGCGAAGTGCTCATCGGGCCGGCCGGGGCGCAGCGGGTCGGCGGGCACCAGCAGCATCACCGTCCCCGCGTGCCCGAGACACGCTCGCGGGTGCCACCCGTTAACCGCCGCGCCCGCGTGGCGCTGACATGAACTTCGGGCATTCACCGGGCCTGAGAGATGCACGCCGGCCGAACACCATCCTCCGGAGCCCGCGGCAGCGCTGCCGTGGGCAGGGCGGCTCCGGGCCGCTGGCCTGCCGATGCCGGCCTGGATGCCCGCGGATCGTAGCCGCAGTATTTCTAACCGTTGCCTTACAGGCGCCGCCGCCCGGCCGCCGCCGGCCTGGGCTCTCTGGCATGCAAGAGCCGCTGGCCAGGCTCCCCGCCTCTTCCGCCCCCTTCGCCTGGTACTAGGTGCCGGACGCGGGCCTGGCCTGGCTGCCTTGGGTCGCCTGCCTGCCCGCAGTGACACCGCGCGGCACGCATCCAGTCGCGGGTGGCGCCCGGCCGGGAGCAGGAGGCTCGCGCGTGAGCGGGTTCTACTGGGAGCGGCACCCGGACGGGCCGTTCGCGACCCTGATCGCCGTGGCCGCCGCCTACTGCAGTCCCGGCGCTTACGACGGCGCCTGCGCCGGCCTGATCAGTCGGGCCCGGGCACCCGGTCCCGGCGATGCGGAGATCGGCGTCTTCGCCGCCGAGTTGCGGCAGGCGCTGGCCGATCCGGGCCAGCTGCCCGGCGGCGATCTGTCCGCCGCCGCAGAGTACGACGAGGGCAGTGACGAGGCGTTCCTGCGCCGCCTGCGGCGCGACCTGTCCCGCGGCGTGGATGAGTGACTGGCGGGACCAGCAGCGGCGCCGGGACGAGGCCCGGCGCGAGGTAGTGATGCGCCTTCCCGTGGTGCAGGTCCGTCATCACGGCGCCATCAACAGCCCCGACGGCGGCGTCCGGGTGTCCACCGCGGAACAACTGCGCGACCTGCTGCCAGACGCGACGCTGCGGCTCACGCGGACCACCGCCGACGTGCGAACGACCGGCAGCACGGTCACGGCGTTCCTCAAGCACTGACTTTCCACCAGCAGGGGTTAGGGTTCAGGCGGAACCGTGTAGTCAGGCGCTGCGTTGCCCGTGAGCGAGCCCGCAGGCGCGCTGATGACCGAGTGCACGTGGGCGCGAGGCGGGGCGCCAATCGCCGTGTCCAGCGCCCTGGTCGGCCTGTGGTATGGGAGCCGACCCCGCCACTCGATAGAGGCGCAGCCTTGCGGGAAGCTCTATTTCCTACTATCCTGATAGGAAAAGTGTTTTACTGATGAAAGGCGCATTCGTGACTGCCACCACCGCCTACCAAGTACGCCCGGCCGGTCCTCGCATCGGCGCCGAGATCGCTGGCGTGGACCTGACTCAAAAGGTCGACGAAGCGACCGCCGAGGCACTGCGCCAGGACTTCATCAAGTACAAGGTCCTGGTGTTCCGCGGCGTGTACCTAACCCCAGACCAGCACGTCGAGGCGATCAGGATCTTCGACGAGCCCTTCGATCACCCCACGGTCGCCGAAGCCGGCACCCTCGACGACCCCAGGGTCATCCGCCACCAGGATAACCGCCTCGTGTACTCCTACAACCTCAAGCAGGGCACCGCGGACCGCTGGCACTTCGGCGGAACGTGGCGGACCCCGCCGTTCAGCATCGAGTCCCTCACCTACCAGGTCGTGCCCGAACTCGGCGGCCACACCCTTTGGGCCGACGTTCAGGCCGCCTACGACGACCTGTCGGAGCCGTTCAAGGTGCTGCTTGAGTCGGTGCGCGCGGTCTATGACGGCAACCCAGAGAACTACGGGGGACGACACGCCGAGCGACTGCCCCTCGCCCAGACGACCGAGCACCCCGTGGTGCGCACCCACCGCTACACCGGCCGCAAGGGCCTGTTCCTCAGCACCGGCGCGCTGCGGCTGACCGGCATCGGCGAGGCGGAGGGCAAGGCAATCCTCCCGTTCCTGCTCGCGCACGCCTCGTCGCCCAACTACACCGTCGGCTTCGGCTGGAAGCCCGGCGACTTCGTGCTCTGGGACAACCTAGCCACTTTGCACTACGCGGTGCACGACTACGACGGTCCCCGTGCCTACCGTAAGGTCATCGCGGCCCAGCCGGCCGAGGCCGCCTGACCGCCGCTTCGCCGACCCCGCAGCGAACGATATGCTCCGGGATCGGATGGCGCCCTTCGGCGAGCGTGCCGTGGTGCCGACGGCGCAGGCCGGTCGCCACCAAGATGTCTACCTCACCGTCGGTGTCGCGGAAGATCTCGGGACAGGTCGTGGCGAAGTGCACGGCCGGGTTGGCCGGGTTGTCGAACTGCCTCGCGATGAAGGCGCCGGGGATCTGCGCTCACGTTGTCCCGAGGAGGGCCTTGACCTCGTAGCCGCGGGACCGGGCGATGGCCGCCAGGCCGATGCCGGTGTCGCCGTTCGTCAGCTCCACCACCACCCAGTTGTCGCAGAGCAGGCCGCGCTCCCTGGCGTCACCGAGGATGGACTTGGCAATGCGGTCTTTCACGCTTCCGCCGGGGTTGAAGTACTCCAGCTTGGCAACCAGGCGGACGCCCAGGGACCGGTCTTCGGCAGGGCGGTGGGCCCGGCGAGCAGGGCGGCGCCAGGGTCGGCGGCGAGGTCATAGACGTGGGACACCCGCCGGGTGCTGGTGAGCTTGAGCGCCAGCAGTGACAAGACGTAGGAAGGGCGGGGATCTTGCCGGTGGACGGGTAGCCCGCCACGGCCACCATGTCCGGCACGCCGAGGGCGATCAGGTCCGGGATCGCCAGGAACAGGCCGCCAGCCGGGTCTCGGCCCGGCCGTGCAGCGCGGTGAAGTCCAGGGCTTCGGCACGGGCCTGGATCTCGCGGGCCAGGCTGCCGCGCTCGGCGTCGGGACGGCGCCACAGCCGCGGCAGGCCCTCATCAGCGATCACCTCGGCGATCCCGGTCCTCAATGAGGCATCTCCCGCGAGGTACTCACCAAGACACTGCGCCGCCTCGAGCGCGACGGCCTGATCTCTCGTTCTGTCAGCGGCGGAGCGGTCCTCAGCGTCGAGAACGCACTGACCGAAGTACAGGGCTGGAGGCCCACTGCCGAGGGCTGCCGCGCCCGCCCGGTACGCCAGGTACTGGTGCAAATACCTCGGCTGGGGCGCCCTGGTGAACCGCTGACCCGGGCTAGTAGGCAGGGGAAGCTCAGGTACTCGCCCCAGAAGGGTGGTAATCCGCGAAGCCGGCCCAGCGTCGCACTGCAAAGCCCGTACTGTTCTGCTTGATTTCCACCGCGCCGGCGCCGCCGAAATGCGCAGGGATCACAAGGGCGGTACGGTCGGCGGCCCACTGGAGGACGGAGCGGCGGGTTCGTGCCGCGGCAGGCCCGTCGTGGCAGAAGCAGCTGGACAGGTGCGGCGCGGACAGCTGCGCGGGCGTGTGCAGCAGGTCACCGGCGAAGACCGCCCGGTCACCGCCGGATTCGAGGATCACGATGCCGTGTCCCGGCGTGTGGCCAGGTGCCAGGTGGAGCTGAAGGTTTTCGTCGATGGCATGTGTGTCATCCCAGATCACGGCCTTCCCTGCCCGCAGGACCGGCTCGACCGACTCCGCGTAGCTGATGGCGCTGCGCCCGGGCGCCTCGGTCAGCGTACCGGGATGGAAGAACTCCAGGTCGGGCCGGGAAAACAGGTACCGTGCTTGAGGAAACGCCGGAACCCGCTCGCCGCCGTCCAGGCGAGTGTTCCCACCCACGTGGTCGGCGTGCAGGTGGGTGCAGACGACGAGGTCCACGTCCGCGGGCATGACGCCGGCCGCGGCCAGCGCGTCCGGGAGTGGAACCCCGGCCAGGACACCCGGCCGGGCGGTCTGCGCTGCCAGGCCGGTGTCGATGATGACCGTAACACCCGCGCTGCGTAGCAGCCAGGACTGGACGGCCACCCCGACCCGGCCCGTCTCAGGCTCCCAGTGCGCCGGGGCCAGCCATGACCGGTTTGCCTCCCACAGGCTGGGGTCGCTTTCTGGCAGGAACTCGGCGGCGGGCAAGGACCAGTGGCTGAAGTGGGGGATCCTGGTTACTGAGACGTCTCCCAACTCGATCGTGTGCATATCCTGATCGTCGGCCAGTCGCCGCGCAGACCGGAAGAAGGCACATTCATGTCCACTGAACCGGCCGGAACCGTCGTGACGGCCCAGACGTACGAGAACTGCGCGGTCACGAGGGTCCTGCGGCGCGTCGGCGACAAGTGGAGTCCTGCGATCATCCGGCTGCTCGCTGAACGCGACTGCGGCTTTAACGAACTGGACCGGTCCATCGAGGGCGTCAGCCGCCGTATGCTCACCCGCACGCTGCGCACCCTGGAAGAAGAAGGTTTCGTCAGCCGGGCACCCAGCGGCCCGCCGCCAGCCCCTGTCCGGTACTCACTGACCCAGCGGGGCCGTTCCCTTCGGGAACAGCTTCGCGCGTTCGCGCAATGGGTAGACACGCAGGGCACCGACTTCCCGGGTGGCGACGCAGGCCCTGCCCGGAGCTTTCCTCCTCGTTGATTAACGCCGATCGGCCGGGAATGGCGGTGACGAGGATCCGGTGCGCGTAACCGCTGGTTTCCGCGGACGGCCACGAAAGCCCCCGGGCACCGGCGCCACCAGCGGGAACCTCGCTAGCTTCCGTGAGTTATCGAAGCAATAGCTGTAGAACTGCGGCGGGCGGGCACACGTACCTCCCGGCCGGCATCGACCAACGGGGCAACGACAGATCGTCCCGGGCGGCCGGTGCCTCCCGTAACGAGAACCGGCGATGTCATGGTCTTCCCCTTGGGTCCGCAGCAGGAGCCGGTTACCTCAGCTTGACTTGATCCCTCTCTTCTATGACGGCAGTCAGGAGCGGAATGTGACCGGCGGACGGAGTCGCTTCCCCGCCCTGCTCGACGACGCGCTAGCACACCTGGAATCCGGACTCCCCCTGTAACGCGGACCAGCCGTCGCTTCGCGCGCGGAACCGGCCCCGGTGAGCCAGCTCCTGGCCGCGGCGAACGCCGCCTCTAGGTTGGCCGGGCCGCCGACGCGGGCGCCGAGACCGGGCGAACGTGGCGACGAGGTCGGCCGCCGACAGCCCGGCCTGCCGACCGGCCGCGTTCACGGAGGCCGTTATGCTGACACCGCCGCCGTTGCCGGACGGCGACGCGAGCGGTGGAGGGCGTGAACGATCCGGTGCCGATCACGAAAGGGTGATGACCACCTTGCCGTGGACGTGCCCGGCGCGCTGCAGTTCCACCGCGGCACGTGCCTGCTCGATGGGGAACGTCGCGGCGATCGGGACGACGAGTTCCTTGGCGGCGATCGCGGCCGTGATGCGCTCGAGTGCTCCCGGCGTCGCCTCCCGGCCGCCGGTGGCGCGTGCCCCGGCCGGCGGGCTGGCCGTCGCGATCGTCGCGATCCGGTCCGGTGCGACTCCGAGATCGAGGGCCGCCTGCGCGGTTTCGGTCCCGATCAGGTCCGCCGCCGCAGTCACGCCGCCCGGCGCGAGTCCCCGGACCCGGTCGGCGAGACCCTCGCCATAGCTGACCGGCTCGGCGCCAAGGTCGCGCAGGAAGCCGAAGGTCGCCTCGGACGCCGTCCCGATGACCCGGGCTCCGGCGAGCCGTGCCAGCTGCACCACGAACACCCCGACACCGCCAGCGGCGCCGCCGATCAGTACCGTGTCCGCCGCGCCCGGGCCGATCACGTGAACGACCGCGTCGGCGGTACCGCCGGCTATCACCAGGGTGCTCGCGGTGACGTCATCGACGCCGTCCGGGGTGTGCAAGAGCCGGTCCGTATCTGGCCGCAGGATGGCGTACTCTGCGACAGCACGGCCCCGCGCGCCGCCGTAGACGCGGTCCCCGGACTCGAAGCCGGTTACGCCGTCGCCGACCTCGTCGACCACGCCGGCGAAGTCGCTGCCGAAGCCGGTCGGCAGCGTGATCCCGAACCGCCCGGCGGTCTCGGCCGACGCGCCGAGCTTCCAGTCGACCGGGTTCAGCCCGGCCGCGGACACCCGCACCCGCAGTTCGCCCGGCCCGGCGTGCGGCTCAGCCACATCGCGGACCTCGAGCACTTCCGGTCCTCCGAAGGACTCCTGGATCACTGCCTTGCTCATGGTCGCTTCCTCGTTCTAGTAAGGTCGTCCGTTGTCGGCCGCAGGCGGTGGAGGCTGGGTTCCGTTCACGAGATAGCCGCCGATCACCCGAGGCTCCTCGATGACCGGGTTCCGTGGAAGGCCGATGGTACTATTCATAGATAACCGATCTGTTTTATAGACATATCCCATGCGTGCTTTCGCGTCAAGGAGTGACGGCCGCCGACGTCCGCGCACGGCCTATTGAACCGCGTGCGCGCTGGTAATCGGTGTCCGTCTTGGCGTGGGAGCGGCGGATCGCGGGCTCGTCGGCCCTGACGGTCGGCCGGGGCATCTTCGCAAGTTTGCCGGTTGCACGGTTCTTCCCCTGGCTAAAAGAGTAGCTACGGATAGGGCTTGCGACGTAGGAGCGCAGTTGTCGCCATAAACCACACAGAACGGTCAGTGTGGCGAAGGGAAGCCATGGTTGATGAGGGCGTGCTGTACGCCGAAGAGATCGCGTGGGTGGCAGGCGTGGCGCGGGGCACCGTTTCGGACTGGCGCCGTCGCCAGGATGGCCGCCACCAGCCCGGCAGGCTCACAGATCCGTGGGAATCTGCTGCGCGAGGAAGCCCTGCGGGCGGTCATCGAACTCCCGCTCTCCGCTGGCTGGCATCCGACGGCCCGCCGCACTTGTGGCTCCTGCGACGGCGAGGCTCATAGTCCGCGGGGTCGGCCGGGGCGCTGTCACCCGCCCGGCGTGAACCCGAGCGCGGCGGCTGCGTTTTCCGTCGGCCGCCCGGCCCACAGTGCGGCGTAGTTCCCGGTGGTGGACAGGGACCTAGTCTCGACCCGGTCGAGGTACAAGCGGCCGGCGAGGTGATCGACCTCGTGCTGGACGATACGAGCCGCCCATCCGGAGAACACCCGGTCGACCGGGTCGCCGTGCTCATCGAGTGCTTCCACCCGGACAACGCGGTGCCGGGTCACCACCCCGGTGAGCCCGGGAACGCTCAGGCATCCCTCGTAGAAGCTGGCGGATCCGCCATCGGCGGGCCATAGCGCCGGATTGGCGAGGACGGTGAACGGCAGGCCGTTTCGTTCCCTGGCCGTCCGTTCCTCAGCGGTTAGCTGGCCCCAGCGTTCGGGGCCGTCGTACAGCACCGCGAGCTGGATCGCCGAGCCAACCTGGGGCGCGGCCAGCCCAACACCCGGCGCAGATTCCATCGTGGCCCGCATCTGCGCGATGAGCCGCTTTAGCCCGCCGGTTCGCAGCTCGGCGGGGTCGACCGGCTGAGCCGGGCGACGTAGCACCGGATCACCGCATTCAACGATCGGGAGCGGGCCGAGATTACTCATCATCGCTGGCCGTCATGGCCGCGAGAACGCCGATCCGGGCCTGCAGGCGCTGATATCCGGTCGTACTCACGGATGAAGCCTATCGTCAGCGACCTCGTTCCCCGCCTTCTGTTTCCGGGGGCCGCGATCGCTGGCTAGGCGACCGGGTCGCGGCCGGGGTATCAGCCGGCAGCTGCGCTCGGAGGCGATTCGTCTGAGTCGTCTGCTTGGCAGGCGGGAACGGCCAGAACTTATTGTTGACTAAACCGACCGTATTAACTAGGTTTCGTGTGAAGTTACAAGATCACGCTGCCTGGCGGGTAGATCTCGCGGAAGCAAGCGTCGAGAGGCGACGTTCGTGTCCTCAGCGGGCGAGGGAGAATCCCCGGAGAAGAACCAGCTGCGAAGATCCCTGTCGCTCTTCGGCGCGATCGCGATCTGTGTCGGCCTGACGGCACCGAGCATGGCCGCCAACATCACGTCGCAGGCCACCGCGGGCATAGTCGGCCGGGCCGTACCGTTGGCCTTCGTCCTCGCCCTGGTCACGGTGGTGTTCGTGGCGCGTAGCCTTGTGCCATTCACCCAGCATTTCCACCACCACGGCTGGGTCTACGGGTTCATAGGCGCAACCCTCGGCCCGCGGGTCGGCGTCCTGGCGGGATGTGCCCTGTTCGGCACCTACGTGCTGTTCGCGGTCATCACCGCGGCAGCGGCCGGGATCTTCGCGTCCGCGTTCGTCGGCGACGTGGGCATCTGGCACGACGGCCTGAGCCTGGCCAGCGGCGCAGCCGACAACCCGCAAGCACAGCCCGCCGACGGGCAGGAAAGAGTGGTGACCGAATGAGCCCGAGCGTAGCCTTCATCCAGGGCCGCCTGGCCGAGCAGGGCGTGACGGGCGTAACGATCGCCTGGGCCGACAACAATGGCATTCCGCGGTCCCGTACGGTCCCGGTCGCGGCCTTCGCCGACGCCGCCCGGCGGGGCGTGGGCATCACACCGCTGTTCGCCGTGTTCGACTCCCACGACGGCATCACCTTCGCGCACGGCGGCCTGTCGACCCCTTCGGGCGACATCCGCCTGGTGCCGGAGGCGGACCGGATCACCTCACTGGCCGGCCAGCCTGGCTTCGCCTGGTCTCCCGGTCGGCAGGTGGGCCCTGGCGGTGAACCGTGGCCCTATGACCAGCGGACGCGCCTAGAGGCGCAGGTGGCGAGGGCGGCGGCGGCCGGGCTGTCGCTGTTTGCGGGGTTCGAGCTTGAGTTCTTCGTCTCCCTGCCGGGCACCGAGCCCGCGGCGGCGCACACCGGTCCCGCCTACAGCCCGCACGCGCTGCTGCAGGTGGACGACCTCGCCGCCGCGATCCTGCACGACCTGGCGGCGAACGGTGTCCCGGTGGGGCAGTTGCACGCCGAGTACGGGCTCTCGCAACTGGAGGTCAGCCTGGCGCCCGCCGACCCGGTCACCGCGGCGGACTGGCAACTCCTCGCGAGGCAGACCATCCACGCCGCCGCCCGCGCCCACGGGCTGCGGGTGAGCTTCGCGCCGCTCGTCACCGTGGACGGCGTCGGCAACGGCCTGCACCTGCACGTGTCGGTGAGCCGCGGTGGCCGGAACCTGCTCGCCGCGGAGACCAGCTTGCCGGAAACGGACGGCCCGGACCGGCCGCAGCCGGGCGTGTTCCGCCCGGCGGTGAGCCGACAGGAAGACAGCAGGCCGGCGACGGAGGGTGCCGCCTTTCTCGGCGGGCTGCTGCGCGACCTGCCCGCCATCGCGGCGGTGAGTGCGCCGAGCATCCCGTCCCTCCTGCGCCGCCGTCCCGGCTACTTCGCCGGCGCCTACCAGTTCTGGGGCGTGGAGAACCGCGAGGCGCCGCTGCGCTACGTGCCCGCTTCGCCGTTCATCGGGACCGACAGCGCCAACGTGGAACTCAAGGCGGCGGACGCGTCGGGCAACCCGTACCTGGCCCTCACCGCGGTGCTCGGCGCCGGGCTGGCCGGCCTCGAGGACGGAGCCGAGCTGCCGCCACCGGTCCAGCAGGACCCCGGCGCCTTGAGTGAAGAGCAGCGGGCGGAACGGGGGATCGGGACGCTGCCCGTTACCCCGGAGGAACAGGAACGTGCGCTGCTGGACAACAAGCGGATAGCCGACGCCCTGGGCGAGCCGCTGCTCGGCGCGCTCACCGCGGTCCGCAGGTCCGACGCGGCTTGGGCGGCGGAGCGCTCCCGCGAGGAGGCGGTCGCCGCCCACCGCTGGCTGTACTGAGGGGTAGTTTCAGGCGGCGCACCAGATGCCGCAGTAGTCGCTGGGGGTTGTGTGCAGGTGCCTAGCGAAGGCCGCGCGCAGGCTGGCTGGCCGCGTTCACGGACGCCGTGAAGCTGACACCGCCGCCGTTGCCTGACGGCGAGGCGAGCAGTACCGTGGCGGGTCCGCTGCTCAGCCGGGCCTGCACGTCCAGCGCCCGGGCGGTCACCGTGCGTGGGAGAGTGCTAGGACCTACGCCGGGAGTAGCGGCGCTGCCGGGTGCGCGGGTCTATGAGAAGTACATGGAAGGTATGCAGAGGCCGGCGGCGGGTGGATCGGGCGTGCTATGCCGGTTGTATTAAGTATCCATAGTGTGCGAGGGGACCTGGCTGGGGTCGTCTTCGCGCCGTCGTTCTCGGTACCCTGAATCCGGTGGCCGAAGTGCTTCTGCCTGTGGTTTTGGAAGCTGTACGTGGCTGTCCGTGGATTTGGCGGGGGTCCTGGCGCACGAACATATGGTGTACAGCGTGCGTTCCTGAGCTCGCGCGCTGGCGTCAGGAACGAAGGGTGCGCAGGCCGGTTCGAATCTCGCTGACCAGGATCTCGGGCTGTTCCAGGGCCTCGAAGTGCCCGCCTTTGTCGGCCTCGCCGTAGTGGATGAGGTTGCTGTAGGTGTCTTCGATCCAGCTTCGCGGCAGGCGCGGGATGTCCCTCGGGAAGACGGTCACCGCGACCGGGAGCGTCAGCTTCGGGCCGGCGAAGGTGCGCGACTTGTTCTCCCAGTAGATGCGGGCGGACGACGCCGCGCTGTTGGTGAGCCAGTAGAGGGATATCGCGTCGAGTATGTCGTCCATGCTGAGGGCGTCCTCGGCGAGCCCGTGGTTGTCGGTCTTGGACTGGAACTTGTCGTAGATCCAGGCTGCCTGGCCGGGGAGTCCGCCAGGGCGAATCCGACGGTCTCCGGCCTGGTGCCCTGAAGGTGGTTCGACCCGCCGAGTTCGCCGGTGTAGAGGGCGGGGGTTTCCACGGCGTGGCGCTGTTCGGGCGACAGGGTGTCGGGTATCTGCTCGGGGAAGGCGTACTGGGTGTTCAGGTGAATTCCGGCAAGCCCCTCGGGTTGCATGGCCCCGAGGGCGGTGGTGACGACGGCGCCCCGCCTTCGGCCGCGGGGCGCCCATCCCGAGAAAACACCGCGGCAGGCTGTTCGGGGCGAACATCTCACCCGCGCTCAACTGGACACAGCCGCCGCCCGGCACTGTCGAGCTCGTGCTCATCGTGCAAGACCCTGCCGCCCCGGTCACACGGCCCGCACACACACGCCTTCCAGCTCTTCGCCCTCGACCAGGCCACCGGCCTGCCAGCCAGCTTCACCCTCGATGACACGCTCGCCGCCATCAAGGGCCACGTCCTCGGCCGCGCCCGGCTGGACGGAACATACGAAATCCGCTAGCACCCGCACTCCAGCCCGGCGGGCCCGTCAGCTTAAGCACGCGGCCAGCAGTGCGGCGAGGTCCGCCGGGCAGTTAGCGATTGGCCGGTCAATATAACCGCTTCTGCCCAGGCCGTCCGTGGCCTCGCGTGCTCCTGTCCGTGGCCCGCGCGAGTTCCCGGACTCCAAGCGCAGCAGAGCAGGAAATACTCAAATCACGTCCGTCAGCACATATCCGCTGGTCAGCTGCACTTTGACTCGTGCAGAGGGAGAGAGG
>JASHTQ010000661.1 GCA_030040475.1 Streptosporangiaceae bacterium | reverse complement strand
GCCGCCGCCGTGCTCATGCCCGAGCCCGCCGCGGTGGCGGTGCTGGCCGGCGCGAAGCAGTCACGCGACATCGCGGTCGAGGACCTGGTGGACCTGTTCTCCGTGTCCTACGAGATGGCCGCGCACAGGTTCACCAACCTGGCCACGCACCACCTGGACCTGCCCTGCCACTTCGTGAAGAACGACGCGGGCGGCGTCATCTACAAGGCCTACGAGAACGACGGGGTGCTGTTCCCCGCCGACCCGTCGGGCGCGATCGAGGGACAGCGGATGTGCCGCCAGTGGTCCGGTCGCCAGGTGTTCGGCGCCGCCGACCCCTTCTCGCCCTACTGCCAGTATTCCGACACCCCGTCGGGCACCTACTTCTGCGTCGCCCAGGTCGACCCGCGGGCCGACCGGGGATTCGCCATCACGCTCGGCGTGCCGTTCGAGCATTCGCGCTGGTTCCGCGGCCGCGAGGCGACAACGAGGAAGCGGTCTGCCTGCCCGGCCGGCGAGTGCTGCAGCCGTCCGCCCCTCGCGCTCGCCGAACGCTGGGAAGGAAAGGCGTGGCCGTCCGCACGCGCGCACTCGCACATCCTGGCCGCTCTTCCGGCAGGCAGCTTCCCCGGCGTCGACGACGCCGACATCTACGAGTTCCTGGACCGCCACGCCCAGGACTGACCGCAGCTAGGACGAGCTCTTCAGGTCGGCGCGCACCTCGTCGGCGAGCTGGTGGATCCTCTGTTCCGTCTCCTGCAGCGACGCCTCGGCCTTCGCGGTCCGCTCCGCGGCCCTGCGCTCCCGCCGGGTCGGCCCGGCGGCGTGCCGCCCCGCGCGCCTCGATCCCCTGAACAAGCCCACGATCGATCACTCCTTCCGCAGCACTGCACCGCAGTGTCAGCAGTGCCTACCCGCATCTCGCTCGTTCATGTCAGCCGTCGCGGCGGAGCGGTCCCCGGGGCCAGGACCAGCGCGTCAGAACCTGGCGACGCCCGCCGCGTCCCAGCTGACGTAGTAGCCGAGCCCCGGCACCCGGTAGATCAGGCCCTCGCCCTCGAGGACGTGCATCGCCTTGCCGACCGTCTGCCGCGAGTGGCCCTGCTCCCGGCGCAGCACCGCGATCGAGGGAAGCTGGCAACCCGGGACGAGCCTCCCGTCGGCGATCTGCTCGCGGACGAGTGCGGCCAGCCGCATATACGCTCGCGGATCTGGCTGTGCGGCTGCCGTCATGCCCGAATACTACCCGATGAGTCTCGAAAGTAGTCGACCATCCATAAACGATCATGGACCGCCCGCATCCAGCCCGGTACCCGCCGCGGATCAAGGACTGTGACACGCGGATCGTGAACACTACGATCGGCCCGTGCAAACCTACGCTGATCCCACGGTCCTGATAGCCGATCCGCAGGTCCTGGCCTGCGGCATTGTCGATATCGGTGAGCCGCTTGTCGATCTCGGCACCTTCCAGGAGCTGGCGGTCGACGTGACAAGGGCTCGCGTACAACGGCTATCAGACAATCCGTTCCAGGTGCGCTCCGGCGTCGCCAGGCGGCTCGTCCGCGCCCAGGGATACCTTCCGGAGGGGTACCGGCTCCAGATCAAGGAAGGCTGGCGTCCCGTCTGGGTCCAGGAGCGCATCTGGCACGAGAGCCTGAACGAGCTGCAGACCCGCCGGCCCGGCCTCGCCGGGCCAGAGCTGATCCGGGAAAACACCAGGTTCACTGCCCCGCCAGGCAGCGCGCCGCCTCACAGCACCGGCGGTGCCGTCGACCTGGTCCTCCTCCATCACGGCCAGTACGCCGAGATGGGCTGGGGGTTCAACCAGCCGGGCGAGGGTTCACGAACCGATCATCCCGTCCCCGAGCCAGCCCGGCATAACCGGCAGATTCTCGCCGCCGCCATGGACGCAGCCGGGTTCATCAACTACCCGGCCGAATGGTGGCACTGGTCCTACGGCGACCGATACTGGGCCTTCCAGACCTCCCGCGACACGGCGCTGTACGGCCCGCGCTAACGCGGCCACGCAGCTCCGTCCTGCGACCGCCATCAGGGTCAGCCGACGGAAACGGCCGACGTGGTGCAGGTGTCGCTGGGCACGTTCTTCGGGTAACCGGTGCCGGCTTCGTCCCCCCGGGCCGCTCAGATGTGATGCCAGCGTGGCGCTGAGCGGCTCGTGGTGCAGCCGGGGCATTCGGGCCGCGGCCCGAGCGGAATGAAACCCCGGTTCCACGACCCTCCAGGGTGCTGAAAGCGGGGTTTCATTCCGCAGCGGCGGCTTCGCCGAGGCAGCGCGGCGGCTTCGCCGAGGCGGAGCGGCGCAGCGGCGGCTTCGCCGAGGCGGCGGGGGGAGTGGTACCACCGTTCGTTCGGGATAAATTTCCCGTGATTACCCGGGATCGCCTTTCTACGGTCGGTAGCCCGATGTTACCTTCGAGTAACTTAACTGGGCGGAGGCGGCATGCCGGAGCAGGGCACTGGGTTCTCGCTGGAGCTGGGCGATGACCTGACGCGCACGAGGGACTGGCTGCACGGGTTCGCGGAGTCGGTGATCAGGCCCGCGGCCGCGGAATGGGACGAGCGCGAGGAAACCCCGTGGCCGGTGCTCGAGGAGGCGGCCAAGATCGGGCTGTACTCCCTCGACTTCTACGCGCAGCAGTACCTCGAGCCGTCCGGGCTCGGCATCCCGGTCGCGTTCGAGGAGCTGTTCTGGGGCGACGCGGGCATCGGCATGGCCCTGGCGGGCAGTTCGCTCGCCGCGCTCGCGGTGGTCGCGAACGGGACGCCGGAGCAGGTCGGGGAGTGGTGCCCGCAGATGTTCGGCGGCCCGGGGGACGTCAAGCTCGGCGCGTTCTGCTCCTCGGAGCCCGACGCGGGCAGCGACGTCGGCGCGATCAGGACCCGTGCCGTCTATGACGAGGCAGCCGACGAGTGGGTGCTCAACGGCGTCAAGACCTGGGCCACCAACGGCGGCATCGCCACCGTGCACGTCGTGGTCGCGTCGGTGGACCCGGCGCTCGGCTCCCGCGGGCAGGCCACCTTCGCCGTCCCGCCGCAGACGGCGGGCCTGTCGATGGGGCAGAAGTTCCGCAAGCACGGGATCCGCGCGTCGCATACCGCCGAGGTCGTGCTTGCCGACGTGCGCGTGCCGGGGCGGTGCCTGCTCGGCGGCCGGGATCGGCTCGAGGAACGGCTGGCCAGGGTCCGGGAGGGCGGCCGCGGGGGAGATCAGGCCGCGATGAAGACGTTCGAGGCGTCCAGGCCTGGCGTCGCGGCGATGGCCGTCGGCATCGCGCGGGCGGCCGCCGAGTACGCGGCCGAGTACTCGCGCACCCGGGTGCAGTTCGGCCGGCCGATCGGGCAGAACCAGGCGGTGGCGTTCATGCTCGCGGACATGCGCGCCTCGGTCGACGCGGCGCGCCTGCTGGTCTGGCGGGCGGCCTGGATGGCGCGGCACGGCAAGGCGTTCGGCTACGCCGAGGGGTCGATGTCCAAGCTCGTCGCGGGTGAGACCGCGGTGCGGGTCACCGAGCAGGCCGTCCAGATCCTCGGCGGCAACGGGTACACCAGGGACTTTCCCGTCGAGCGCTGGCACCGCGACGCGAAGATCTTCACCATTTTCGAGGGAACGAGCGAAATCCAGCGCCTGATCATCGGCCGCGCCGTGACAGGCCTGGACGTCCGCTAAATCATCAGTGACCCCGGCCGGGCTCGCGTCGTAGCCTGGGAGAACCCAGCCGCCGAGCCCGAGGGAGGGCGCCCGAGTGACCGCAGGAACCTTCCGCGTGCACGTCGACCCGGACAAGTGCCAGGGGCATAACCGCTGCTACAGCGTGTCGCCCGACCTGTTCGACCTCGACGAGCTCGGCATGTCCTCCGAGGTCGGCGAGGGCCTGGTGCCCGTGAACCTGGTGAGCCGGGCCCGCCTGGCGGTGGACAACTGCCCGGAGCAGGCGATCTCCCTGACCAAGGCAGAACCGTGACCAGCCGCCACCCGCCGGTCAGCGACTGGGCCACCGACTTCGACCACACCGACCCCGGCTGGGCCGCCGACCCGTACCCGATCTGGGCAGAACTGCGGCAGCGCTGCCCGGTCGCGCACAGCGACCGCTACGGCGGGACGTGGCTGCCGGTGACGCACGAGCTCGTGTCCGAGGTCGCCTACGACACCGAGCACTTCACCTCGCGCTCGATCGTGGTCAGCGAACGGCGGCCGGGTCCCGACGACCTGCCCGCGCCGATCGGGCTGTCCCCGCCGATCACCTCGGACCCGCCGTACCACGGCATCATCCGCAAGATGCTGCTGCCCGCGTTCACGCCCGGCCCGATCGCCGCGCTCGAGCCGTTCACCAGGGAACTGTGCCGTGAGCTGCTCGCCGCCACGCGGGGACGCACGGCCCTGGACGCGGCGACCGACTACGCGCAGCACATCCCTGTCCGGGTCATCGTCAGGTTCCTCGGCTTCCCGCAGGAAGACGCGGACATCTTCCGGCGCTTCATCCGCCAGGTGCTCGAGGACGTCGACCAGTCCGCCGACGAGCGGCGGGAGACGCTGAGGGAACTCGACGACTACATGGACGCCCAGATAGCCGAGCACACCACGCGGCCGCGGGACGACCTCACCTCGTTCCTGCTCGGCGCGGAGGTCGGCGGTGCGCCGCTGTCCGTCGAGCACGTCCGCGGCACCATGATCCTGCTGATGATCGCCGGGATCGACACCACCTGGTCCGCGATCGGCGCCGCGCTGTGGCACCTGGCCCGGCATCCAGGGGACCGCCGCCGGCTGGCCACCGAGCCCGCGCTGATGGACACCGCGGTCGAGGAGTTCCTGCGCGCCTACGCGCCGGTCACCATGGCCAGGCTCGTCGCCAAGGACTTCGACTTCCACGGCTGCCCGCTGAAGGAGGGCGACTGGCTGCTGCTGCCGTTCCCGGCCGCGAACAGGGACCCGAGCGTCTTCGAAGACCCCGACGAGATCCAGCTCGACCGGGCCAGGAACCGGCACGCCGCCTTCGGGCTGGGCCGGCATCGCTGCCTCGGCTCCAACCTGGCCAGGATGGAGCTGCGGGTGGCGCTGCAGGAGTGGCTGGCCCGCTACCCGGACTTCGAGCTCGCCGATCCCGCGGCCGTCACCTGGTCAGGCGGCCAGGTCCGCGGCCCGCGCACGCTCCCCGTCCGGATCCGCTGACCAGCGCGAGTCCCCGTAAGCCGCGCCGGCCTGGCATGCTTGTCCGGTGGAGGACGAGCATCCCGGGTCCGCGCCGCCGCAGGGCCGGCTGGCCCGGCTGTGGAAGGCCGCCGACAAGCGGCATATCCCGCTGCAGACCATCCTGGTAGCGGTCGCGGTGGTGGCGGCCGTGTACCTGGCCGGCCAGCTGATCTACCGGCTGCGCGACCTCATGCTCGTGATCGTCGTGGCCGGGTTCGTGGCGATCCTGCTCAACCCGATCGTGGTGGCGCTGCAACAGCACGGGGTCCCGCGCCGGGGACTGGCCGTGACGGTCGTCACCGCCGTGGCCCTGGTCCTGCTCGCCGTCCTGGCCTACGAGTTCGGCAATCCCCTGGTCAACGGGATCACCGACCTGGCCGCCAAGCTGCCCGGCTACGTGGCCAAGGCGCAGCACGGCCAGGGCTGGATCGGCCACCTCGCGACCAAGTACCACATCCAGGCCTGGGTGCAGAAGAACGCGCCCAAGCTGGTCAGCTACGCCGAGTCGCTCAGCAAGCCCGTGCTGACCGTCGGCAAGGGCGCCATCTCGCTGGTGATCGAGCTGTTCACGATCTTCGTCCTGGTGCTGCTCCTGCTCCTTGAGGGTCCGAAGATGCGGCGCGGGGTGCTAAGCCACATGGCCCCGGCCCGGGCGGCCGCGGTCACCAGGGTGGCGGGCGAAGTCAGCAGCAGCGTCACCGGCTACATGCTCGGCAACCTGCTGACCTCGCTCATCGCCGGGGCCGTGGTGTTCGTGACGCTGATGATCGTGGGCGTCCCGTTCCCGCTGCTGTGGGGACTGTGGGTCGCGCTCGTGGACTTCCTGCCCATGGTCGGCGGGGCGCTGGCGGGCATCCCGACCGTCCTGTTCGCGTTCACCCAGGGCACCACGGCCGGCGTCGTCACCCTGGTGGTGTTCCTCGTCTACACCCAGGTCGAGAACCACATCCTGAACCCGGTCATCATGAGCAGGACGGTGAAGATCAACCCACTGCTCGTGCTGATGGCCGTGCTGGTCGGCGCCTCCCTCGGCGACCTCGTCGGCGGCGTGTTCGGCGGCTTCGTCGCGGCGCTGCTGTCCATCCCGGCAGCCGGCGCCCTCCAGGTGCTGGTCCGCGAGGCGTGGCAGGCCACCGCTCCTCCGGCCCCGCCGCAAACCCCGCCCGTTCCGGGCTCCGCACCTCAGCCGGCGCAGGTCCAGGTCACCGAGATCCAGGTGACTGAGGTCCAGGTGGCAACCGCCCAGGAGGCGGCCCTTCCGCAGGACGGACAGGACCCTTCCCCGTACCGCCCGGTTCGCGGGACCATGGGGCCTGACTAGTTATCCGCGTCTGAGGAGGACAGCACATGCCGAAGCCGTCGGTCCTTGGAATCGTCCTCGCCGGCGGGGCCGGCACCCGGCTGAGCCCGCTGACCGCCGACCGGGCCAAGCCGGCGGTCCCGTTCGGCGGCCTGTACCGGCTGATCGACTTCGCGCTGTCCAACCTGGCCAACGGCGGCATCCTCAAGATGTGCGTGCTCACCCAGTACAAGAGCCACAGCCTTGACCGCCACATCTCCACCACCTGGCGGATGAGCTCGCTGCTCGGCAACTACGTGACCCCGGTGCCCGCGCAGCAGCGGCTCGGCCCGCAGTGGTACACGGGCTCGGCGGACGCCGTCTACCAGTCCATGAACCTGATCAACGACGAGCAGCCGGACATCGTGATCGTCTTCGGCGCCGACCACGTGTACCGGATGGACCCCAAGCAGATGATCGACCACCACCGCGAGCACGGTGCCGGGGTGACGGTGGCCGCCATCCCTGTCCCCAGGCACGAGGCCCCCGCCTTCGGCATCGTGAGCGTCGCCGCGGACGGCACGACGATCGACGCGTTCCTGGAGAAGCCGGCCGACCCGCCGCCCATGCCCGGCAACCCGGACATGAGCTACGCGTCGATGGGCAACTACGTGTTCGACACCGACGTGCTGGTGGACGCGCTGCGCAAGGACGCCGCCGACGACTCCAGCAGGCACGACATCGGCGGCAACATCATCCCGAACCTGGTCGCGAACGGCTCCGCGCAGGCCTACGACTTCCTGCTGAACAAGGTCCCCGGCGCGACGCAGCGCGACGCGGGCTACTGGCGCGACGTCGGCACCCTCGACTCCTACTTCGACGCGCACATGGACCTGTGCGCGGTCGAGCCGATCTTCAACCTGTACAACGACCTCTGGCCGATCTTCACCAACGTGCCGTCGCTGCCGCCGGCCAAGTTCGTGCACGACGCGGGCGACCGGGTGGGTCACGCGATCAACAGCCTGGTCAGCAACGGCGTGATCGTCTCCGGCGGCCTGGTGCGCCAGTCCGTGCTCTCGCCGGGGGTGCGGGTGAACAGCTGGTCGATCGTCGAGCGGTCCGTGCTGCTGCACAACACCCAGATCGGCAGGCACGCCGTGGTCAGGGACGCGATCATCGACAAGAACGTCGTGGTGCCCGAGTGGGCGCAGGTCGGCGTGGACAAGGACCACGACCGCAGGCGCGGCTTCGCGGTCTCGGCGGGCGGCATCACGGTGGTGGGCAAGGGCCAGGAGGTCAGCCTGTGAGCGACCGCCTCCGGGTCGCGCTGCTGACCCGCGAGTACCCGCCCGAGGTCTACGGCGGCGCGGGCGTGCACGTCACCTACCTGGCCCGCGACCTGGCACCGCTGGTGGACCTGACCGTGCACTGCCAGGGCGCGGACCGTCCGAACGCGGTGGCGCACCGGCCCTGGGACCTGCTCGCCGACGCCAACCAGGCGCTGCAGGTGGTCTCCACCGACCTGTCGATGACCGCCGGCGTGTCCGGCGCCCAGCTGGTCCACTCGCATACCTGGTACGCGAACCTGGGCGGCCATCTGGCTGCGATGCTGTACGGCATCCCGCACGTCATGACGATGCACTCGCTGGAGGCGCTGCGGCCGTGGAAGGCCGAGCAGCTTGGCGGGGGTTACCGGATATCTTCCTGGTGCGAGCGGGTTTCCGCCGACTCAGCCGCCGCCGTGGTTGCGGTCTCCGACGGCATGCGCGCCGATATCCTGAGCGCTTACCCCGAGATTTATCCCGAACGAATCCGTGTGATACGGAACGGGATCGATGCTACGGAATATTCGCCCGACCCACAGACGTGGGTGCTCGACCGCTACGGGATCGACCTGGCCCGCCCCTACGTCCTGTTCGTCGGCAGGATCACCAGGCAGAAGGGCCTGCCCGTGCTGCTCCGGGCGGCGGCCGGGCTCGTCCCCGAGGCGCAGCTGGTGATCTGCGCAGGCGCGGCCGACACGCCGGAACTGCTCGCCGAGGTCACCGAGCTCACCGGCGGCCTGCAGGCGTCTCGCTCCGGCGTGCTGTGGATCAACGAGATGCTGCCCAAGCCCCAGGTCATCCAGCTGCTCACGCACGCCGCCGTGTTCGCCTGCCCGTCGATCTACGAGCCGCTCGGCATCGTCAACCTGGAGGCGATGGCGTGCGCGACCGCGGTCGTGGCGTCCCGCACCGGCGGCATCCCCGAGGTCGTCGCCGACGGCGAGACCGGGCTGCTTGTCCCGCCGGACGAGCCGGAGCCGCTCGCCGACGCGCTGAACGCGCTGCTGCGCGAGCCCGATCGCGCCGCCGCGATGGGGCTGGCGGGCCGCAAGCGGGCGATTGCCGAATTCAGCTGGCAGACAATCGCCGCCAAAACCGCCGACCTTTACGCCGAATTGGTCACCTCGGCATAAATCTCCGTTCTCCGCGCGCCGGCCCGCTGGCCGGGTGTAAACCGGTTCCGTTGCCAGTGCGTCATCCACAGGGACGCATGGGGGCCAGGGGCAAAATCGACGCAGAGAGGCATTTGTTCATGCGAAAATCTCGCCGTCTTGGGTTCATCGCGGCCGCAAGCGGCCTGCTCGCGGCCGGCGGCATCACCGTCGGCCTGGTGGCCACGGCGACCGCGAACACGGCCGGCCTGTGCAGCAGCACGACGACCTGCACGACCAACACGGTGACGGTCAACGACCCGACCACGATCACGGCCGACGTATCGCTGGAGTCGGGCAGCAGCCAGGACTCCGTCGTGACCTGGTCGGTCACGTGCAATCCGGACGGCACGGCGCAGACGGGCACGAGCACCTCGCAGGCGCCGCCGTACACCGTCACGATGACGCTCGGCGTCACGAACCCGACGTCGTGCTCTGTCAGCGCGACGATGACCGCGTCCGGCCCCGGCACCGGCACCGTCCTCCTGGTGGTCGACTGGACGCCCGCCGCCTCCGCCTCGCCCACGCCGACCGCCACGTCCACGACGACGTCGGGCGGGCTCATCCTCGAGGGCTACAAGGACAAGTGCGTGGACGACAACGGCAACAGCGACGCGCTGCGGAACAAGATCGCGATCTGGTCCTGCAACAACAGCGACAAGGCCCAGCTGTGGCACCTCGCGAGCAACGGCGAGCTGCAGCACAACGGCATGTGCGCGAACGACAAGGCAAGCGGCGGCAACGGCAGCCCGGTGATCCTGTACACCTGCAACGGCGCGGCGAACGAAATCTGGACCCACCTGGCCAACGGCGAGCTCAAGCTGAAGGCAAGGGGCGGCACGGTGTGCCTGGACGACCCGGCCTACTCGACCAAGAACGGCACCGCGCTGATCGTCTACGCCTGCAAGGACAGCGCCAACCAGAAGTGGTACCAGCCCTAGGTCTACCGGTACCCGGTGGTCGTGGCGCTGGCCAGGTGACGCGGTGGCGGCTCAGCCACCAGGCGGACCACCCGGCCAGCGCCACGGCCAGGGCGAGGAAGATCCCCGCCTCGTACTGCGAGCGACAGTGGACCATCGACCTATGATCCTCGAGCGGCTGGGCGTTCCGATCGTGCTGGCGCCGCTGGCAGGCGGCTCGTCGACGCCGGAGCTGACGGCGGCCGTCAGCAACGCGGGCGGGCTCGGCTTCCTGGCCGCCGGGTACCTCACGGCGCCTGCGCTGAAGGAGCGGCTGGACCAGGTCAGGGCGCTGACCGGCGCCCCGCTTGGCGTGGGCCGCCAAGATCGACCTGCTCGCCGCCGAACGGGTGCCCGTGGCGTCCTTCACGTTCGGCTGCCCGGATCGCGAGGTGATCGACCGGCTGCACCGGGCGGGCAGCGAGGCCTGGGTCACCGTTACCACGCCTGACGAGGCCCGGCAGGCGGTGGCCGCGGGCTGCGACGTCCTGGTGCTCCAGGGGGTCGAGGCGGGCGGGCACCGGGCCGTCTTCCGCGACGATCCGGGCAACCCGAGCGACGGCGTCGGACTGCTGGCCTTGCTGCAGCTGGTCCGGGTCCTCGCGAGCGACGCGCCCACCGCGGTCACCCGTGCCTTCACCGGCCGCCTGGCCCGCGGCATCCGCAACCGCTTCCTCGACCAGCACACCGCGCAGGCCCCGGCCGCGTACCCCGAGGTGCACTTCCTCACCGCGCCGCTGCGCCGGGCCGCCCGCGCCGCCGGCGACCCGGACCTGGTCAACTTGTGGGCCGGGCAGGCGCACCAGCTCGGCCGCGAGATCCCGGCCGGGCAGCTGGTCCGCGAGCTGGCCGCCGAGGCCAGGGCCGCGGCCCGCCAGGCCAGCCAGCGGCTGTCGGGCACCGGGGGTTAAGTCAGCGCCGGGCGCGCCGTTCTGAGAGCATGCGGCTATGAAGGTCCTGCGCACCCCAGAAGACCGCTTCGGCGACCTGCCGGACTTCGGCTACCCGCCGCGGTACGCCGACGTCGGCGGGCTGCGGCTGGCCTACGTGGAAGCCGGGCCCGCCGACGGCGAGCCGGTGCTGCTGCTGCACGGCGAGCCGAGCTGGTCCTTCCTGTACCGCAAGGTGATGCCGGTGCTCGCGGACGCGGGCCTGCGGGCCATCGCGGCCGACCTGGCCGGATTCGGCCGGTCGGACAAGCCGGCCGAGGTGGGCGACTACAGCTACGCCAGGCACGTGGAGTGGATCCGCGCGTTGGCCTTCGACCGGCTCGACCTGCACGGGCTCACCCTCGTCGGGCAGGACTGGGGCGGCCTGATCGGGCTGCGCCTGGTCGCCGAGCATCCGGACCGGTTTGCCCGGGTGGTGGCGTCCAACACCGGCCTGCCCACCGGCGACCAGCCCATGCCCGACGTCTGGCTGCGGTTCCGCGAGGTCGTCCGCACCGCGCCCACGCTGAGCGTGTCCAGGCTGATCCAGTCCGGCTGCCGGACGCCGCTGCCGCCCGCCGTCCTTGCCGGCTACGAGGCGCCGTTTCCCGACCCGGCCTTCGCCGCCGCGGTCCGGGCGATGCCGGAACTCGTGCCGACATCCCCGCAGGACCCGGCGTCCGAGGCCAACCGGGCGGCGTGGCGGCGCCTGTCGGCCTGGGACAAGCCCTTCCTCGTGGCGTTCAGCGACTCCGATCCGATCACCGGCGCGATGGCGCCCGTGCTGAAGCGAGCCGTGCCGGGCGCGGCGGGCATCGAGCATCCCGTCCTCACCGGCGCCGGCCATTTCCTGCAGGAGGACGCGGGCGAGCGGCTCGGGGCCGTGATCGCCGAGTTCGTCCGCGCTCACCCGGCGGCCTGATCAGTCACGCACCCCAGGCGTGCCGGTTCTCAGCTGGCGGGCCCGTTGCCGACGTAGATGTCGACGATGTCGGACACGTACCGGCCGCCCTTGATGTCGCCGTCGGTCACCAGCCGGGGCTGGGCCAGCACGACACCGTCCTCCTCCAGCGACAGCTGCAGCGGCCGCCCGCCGACGATCTGCTCGGCGGGCGTGACCGTGGCCACGTAGTTGTCGTCCCCGACCGCCGCCACCCAGGTGTTGAGGGTGGGCGCCACGCCGGCCAGGGCCAGCACCTCGAGCAGCGAGGGACCCACCTCCGTGTGGGTCTGCTCGCCGCTCGGCCCGCCGAACGACACATCGAGGGTCTCGGCGGGCAGCCGCGCCAGCAGCGCCGCGCTGAGCGTCACCTGATGGTGGCCGTCGATGACCACCACCGGGCTGCCGGCCGACGGCGCGGTGTCGGTGGCGGGGGCGGTCGCGATCCCGACCGTCAGCCGCGACACGCCCAGCACGAACCGGACCGGAGCCCGGTCACCGGGGACGACGAGCTCGGGACCGAACGGGATGGGCCGCCCGTTCTGGGTCAAGGCCAGCAGGGCCGGGTGGTCACCGAAGGACGGGTCCAGCTCGCCCAGCGCGAACGTGACCTCGCGATGACCGGCTCCGCGCACGGTCACCGTGACCCGCAGCAGTTCGTTCTTGGTGTTCGTGATGCTGGCGGGGTAAGCCGGACCCGCGTCCGTGACCAGCGTCTCCAGCAGCACGCCCGTGTCGGTGACCTGCCTGCCGCCCACCGTCACCGTCGCGGTGGTCTGCGGCTGCGCCGCCAGTTGCGCGAGCGTGTACGTGGCTGGCGACGTCACCTCGCCGCCGACGGTGAGCACCGGCCTGGGACCCGCGCTGGCCAGCGCCGGGACGGCCGCGCCCGCCATGGCCATGCTTCCGGCCGTAGCCGCCACGGCCACGATCACCGATGCCCGAGTCCACATGCGCATCACGTCACCTCCGTAGAAACCCAAGACCCACGCCGCCGAGCCCCGCCCGGCTGGGCTAGCCTGTCACGGCATCACCCGGTTCGCGATCGTGATGACAATTTTGTTTGCGTTCCGCAACCACCAGCTGCGCCCGCGGCGGTATGGCGAGCCGCATCCGGACCTGGGATGCTGCTATCAGCACCTAAGAACGCGGGGAGGGACGAGCCGTGAGCAGTACCGCAGGAGTCGCCGGCCGGTCGCGGAACCTGATCCTGGCGGCGATGATCTTCGCGGTCGCGATGACGTTCATCGACCAGACGATCGTGTCGATCGCGGCGCCCAAGATCCAGGACGATCTCGGCCTGTCGAGCAGCGGGATGCAGTGGGCGATCAACGCCTACCTGCTGGCCCTGGCCGCGCTGTTCGCGTTCGGCGGCCGGCTCGCGGATACCGTCGGGCACCGCAGGATGTGCGTGCTCGGCGTGATCATCTTTGCCGTGTCCTCGGCGCTGTGCGGGCTGACGCCGAAGGGCGCGGGCGCCGAGGCGTGGATCGTGGCGTTCCGCGCGCTGCAGGGGGCGGGCGGGGCGATCATGTTCCCGGCCGCGCTCGCGATCGTCGTGCAGACCTTCGACCTGCACTCGCGGGGACGGGCGCTGGCGCTGTTCTTCGGCATCGCCGGCGGGCTGACCGCGATCGGCCCGATCGCCGGCGGGTACCTGCTGGAGTGGACCTGGCGGGCGATCTTCTGGATCAACGTGCCGGTCGCGCTGATCGCCCTGATCCTGATCCGCGTCTCGAACCCGGTGACCGAGTACCGCCCGTCGCGGATGGACTACCGGGGCCTGGCGCTGATCGTGGCCGGGGTCGGCCTCAGCGTGTTCGGGCTGCAGCAGTCGTCCATCTGGGGCTGGGGCAACCCGGCGATCGAGGTGTGCCTCGTCGCGGGCCTGGCGATCCTGGCCGTGTTCGTCACGGTCGAGCGCCGGACAGAATCGCCGCTGATCAACGTCGCCATCTTCGGCAACAGGGCATTCCTGGTGGAGAACGTCATCCTCGGCATCGTGATGATGGTGTTCATCCCGGTGTTCTTCTTCGCCAGCCTGTACGGGCAGATCGCGCTGGGGGAGCAGGCCATCACCGCGAGCCTGCTGATCCTGTACTTCTTCCTCGGCTTCGTCGTCTGCGCGCAGATCGGCGGGCGGATGCTGGACCGGATCGGCGCCAAGCGGCCCGTGGTGCTCGGCTGCGCCCTGTCCGCGGTCGGGTTCGGCCTGTGGGCGGGCCAGGCGACCACGCTGAAGCCCGGCGGCCAGGTCATCTACATCGTGCTGGCAGGGGCCGGGATGGGCCTGATGCTGGGCCAGGCGAACACCGACGCGGTGAACCGGGCGGGCCGGTTCTCCTACGGCGAGGCGACCGGGATCACCCAGACCGTCCGGAACTACGGCGCGAGCCTGGGCTTCGCGATCCTGGGCACGATCTTGATCTCGCAGTTCCGGTCCGCGATCACTTCCTCGCTGACCGCCAAGGGCCTGCCGGGACCGGCGGCCGCCGCGGAGGCGGCGAAGATCGCCCAGTTGCAGGGCGGCAGCGGCAACCCGGCGTCGATCCCGGCGTTCATCCGGGCCGACTTCGCCGGCGCCACCCACGACGTGCTCTACGTGATGTGCGGCATCATGGCGGTCGCCTTCCTCGTCGCCGTGCGCGGGCTCACCCAGGGACGCCAGCAGGAGACCGAGGAGGCCGAATCCCAGGTCGCGTCCCGGCCCCCCGGCGGGGAACCCGACACCGACCTCCACCCGGCCCGCTAGACGGTCGGCTCCTCAAGCGGCTCCGGCGTGGTCGGCAGCACCTGCTCGAAGTACGAGCGCGCGGCCGCGGTCGTGCCGACATCGCGGCCCGCCGCCTCGGACATGTACCAGCGGTGCTCGAGGACCTCGTGGAAGACCTCCGCGGGGGGCAGCCGGTCGCGCAGGTCGTCGGGGATCGCGGCGATCACCGGATCGTAGACCTCCTCCAGCCACCGGTTGGCCGCGACCACCTCGGAGAACGGGCGCCCTTCCTTCTGCTCCAGGTAGGCGCGGAAGCCGGC